>CAMPHL010000159.1 GCA_946885905.1 uncultured Pseudomonadota bacterium
ACGGTCACCGATTCGGTCGAGGAGGTGATCCGCCTCACCGAGGATGCCGTCTCCGAGATCAGCAGGAACTTCCGCATCGTGGTCGCCAAGGCGCACGAGCAGACCGAGGCGGCGATGTCGCTGCTCACGAGCGACGGCCACGGCCGCGGGATCCTCTCGCTGCCGGAGTTCATCCAGGCCTACGACTCGCAGCTGGTGAACGTCACCTCCCACATGACGAGCTTCTCCGCGGCCGCCGACGAGATGGCGAGCCACCAGAAGCGCGTGACCGAGCACGCCCGCGTGATGGAGGAGACCATCGACGGCCTGCGCCACATGGCCTCGCAGATCTCCCGCATCGCGCTCGACAGCTCCGTGGCGATGGCCTCGCGGACGCTCAATCCGCGCGACTTCGTCGAGATGACCGACCGCATCCGGGCGATCAGCGCGGAGGCGCACGAGCTCACCCGCAGGACGCGCCAGGGCCTGGACGCCATCGGCGACGAGGTCCGCGCCGGCAACAAGCGCACGACCCAGGTCGCGGAGGCCGCGCGCCGCGCGGTCGACGTGGCGCGCAGCGAGATCGCGACGCTGAACGCCGCCACGATCGAGCAGACCCGGCAGATGGAAGGCACCATCAACCGCATCAACGACCTCTCGGTCGAGATCCAGAAGGACATCAACCAGATCATCGTGGCGATGCAGTTCCAGGACATCACGCGCCAGAAGCTCGAGCGCCTGCACAAACCCACGCTGGGGGCGGCCACCGAGTCGCTGTCGCTGCTCTCCCACGAAACGCAGGCGCTGCTGCAGCGCGACCTCTACCGCGCCGTGAAGGCGTACTCGCAAAGCGCCCTCAAGCCGCGGCGCGGCGACGTCGAGGGCCTGGAGGCCGATGCCCGCAAGCTCGACGAGGCCGTCGCGGCCACCAGGCCCGGCAACGACGGCGGGGACAAGAAAGTGGAGATCTTCTGATGCGCCGGTCGTGGCGGTCCCGGATGAACGGCTTGCACATCTGGCAGAAGCTCCTGCTCCTGGGCGGCGTGTTCGCCTTGCTCTTCGCGATTCCCACGAGCCTGTATTTCGGCCAGGTGGCCGCCGAGCTCGGCCGCACCTCGCGCGAGCTCGACGGGCTCGCGCGCGCGCAGACCGCGCTGGGGCTGCTGCGCGCGCTCTCGCAGCACCGCTCGCTCGCCGCCGGCTACCTCGCCGGCGACGGGTCGCTCGCCGGGCCCCGCGAGCAGGCCGCCGCGAAAGTGGAGTCGCTCCTCGCCGCCCTGCGCAACGACGCCGGGTCGGGCGCACGCGCCCGGGGAAACCTCGCCAAAACGGCGGCGACCTGGAAGACGCTCGGGGAGGGCGTGAAGGGCAAGGTGATCGCGGCCGCGGACAGCAACGCGAGCCACGCAGAGCTCGTTGCGAGCGCCGGCGCCGCGCTCGAGGCCATCATGGACCAGGACGGGCTCGCGGTGGATGCCGACACGGCGATCCACTATTCGGTGCGCGCCGCGCTGATCCACGTACCGGCGATGTTGGAGACGCTCGGGCAGGCGCAGGCGCACGGCATGGAGCTCCTCGGGGCGAAGGAAGGCGGCCAGGAGGACCGCGAGTCGATCTCCGGCTTGCTGCTGCGCGCGAAGGAAAGGGAAACCGAGGTGCGCGTGGCGATCCGCAAGGTCTTCGCCCAGGACGACGACCTGAAGCCCGTCCTCGCCCCGGCGGTGCTCGAGTCCGACGCGGCGGTGAACCGGATGCTCAAGTCGCTGCGCCTCGACGTCATCTTCAGCCAGGACCTTTCGCGCCCGGCCGGCGACTTCCACGCCGAGCTCGAGCAGGCGCTCGACGCGCAGGCCCGGCTCGCCGCGCGCCTGCTCGCCGAGGTGCGCACACGGCTCGTCGAGCGCGCATCGGCCGAGCGCCGGCAGATCGGCCTGGCCGTGGGGCTCGCCCTGCTGATCCTGGCCGGGGCCGTGATGCTCGCCGTGTGGACCGCGCGCTCCATCACCCAGCCGCTCGGCCATGCCGTCACGGTGGCCGACCACATCGCCTCCGGCCGCCTCGACCAGTCCATCGACCGGCAGCAGGCGCGCAACGCCGAGGCGGCGCGACTGCTGGAGGCCTTCGCCTCGATGCAGGACGCGCTTTCGTCGATCGCGCGCGAGATCCAGGCTGCCAGCCACGAGATCCGCCATGCCTCGGTGCAGGTGGCCGATGGCAACGCGAACCTCTCCGCGCGCACCGAGAACCAGGCCTCGAGCCTGGAGCAGACCGCGGCCACCATGGAGGAGCTCACCGCCACGGTGAAACGCAACGCCGAAAGCGCCTCCCACGCCTCCGATGTCGTGGGGCAGGCCTCGGAATCGGCCAAGCGCGGCTCGCAGGCGGTCGCCGAGGTGGTGCAGACCATGCGCTCCATCAACGCGGCTTCCAAGCGCATCGTCGACATCATCGGCGTGATCGACGCGATCGCGTTCCAGACCAACATCCTCGCGCTGAACGCGGCTGTCGAGGCCGCGCGCGCCGGCGAGCACGGCCGCGGCTTCGCGGTGGTCGCCGCGGAGGTCCGCAGCCTCGCGCGCCGCAGCGCCGACTCGGCCAAGGAGATCAAGGGCCTCATCTCCGAAAGCGTCCAGGCCACCTCCCTGGGGGCCAGGCGCGTGGACGAGACCGGCAAGGCCATGGACGGGATCATGGACTCGGTGCGGCGCGTGGCCGAGATATTCGGCGAGATCAACGCCGCCTCGCACGAGCAGAGGAATGGCATCGAGCAGGTGAACAGGGCGGTGACGCAGATGGACCGCGGCACCCAGGAGAACGCCGCGCTCGTGGGCGAGGTCGCGGCGAGCTCGCAGGCCCTGCAGGACCAGGCCGAGCGCCTGGCCCAGCTCGTGGGCCGCTTCCAGCTCGCGGCGGACGAGGCCCTGCCCGATCCGCAGGACGAAGGCGCAACCGCCTCGATCCTCCCGGCGCATGGCGGCACGCCGCTCGCGGCCCCGGGCCGTGACCTGCGGCGCCTGACCGCCGCGGAGTGAAGCCCTTCGCTCCCGGATGCCACGACGGGTTAAACTTGCCTTGACCCCAGCTACGGGGTCCCACACAAGCTCGGCTCGGTGAGAATCGAATCGGTCAACGATTTTGTAGTCAAGTTCGCCAACGTCAACGGCTCGGGCTCGGCGTCGGCGAACACGCTGTTCGCGAAGGCCATCCTGCGCATGGGCGTGCCGGTGAGCCCGCGCAACATCTTCCCGTCGAACATCCAGGGACTGCCCACCTGGTACGAGGTGCGCGTGTCCGAATCGGGCTGGCTCGGACGGCGCGGCGGCACCGACCTCATGGTCGCGATGAACCCGCAGACCTGGGAGAAGGACGTGGCCGAGGTCGACCCCGGCGGCTATCTCTTCCACGACTCGACCAAACCGCTGCCGCCCTCGAAGTTCCGCGAGGACGTGCACGTGATCGGCATGCCGCTCATGCAGATCTGCAACGCCACCTATGCCGACCCGCGGCAGCGCCAGCTCTTCAAGAACATCATCTACGTGGGCGCGATCGGCACGCTGCTCGGCATCGACCTCGAGCAGGTCGAGAAGCTGATAGCCGAGCAGTACAAGGGCAAGGAGAAGCTGCTCGAGCCCAACTTGAAGGCGCTGCACATCGGGCGCGAGTATGCCGAGGCGAACCTGCCGGACATCGGCCTCAAGGTGCGCTCCGCCGACAAGGTGGGGAGCCGCATCTTCATCGAGGGCAACAGCGCCGCGGCGCTCGGCGCCGTCTACGGCGGCGCCACGGTCGCCGCATGGTACCCGATCACGCCTTCATCCTCGATGGCGGAGGCCTTCGCGAAGCATTGCCGCAAGTACCGCACCGATCCCGACAGCGGCAAGGCGCGCTACGCGATCGTGCAGGCCGAGGACGAGCTCGCTTCCATCGGCATGGTGATCGGCGCGGCCTGGAACGGCGCGCGCGCCTTCACCTGCACCTCCGGCCCCGGCATCTCGCTCATGCAGGAATTCATCGGGCTCGCGTACTTCGCCGAGATCCCGGCGGTGATCTTCGACGTGCAGCGCGCGGGGCCCTCCACCGGAATGCCCACGCGCACGCAGCAATCGGACGTGCTTTCCTGCGCCTACGCCTCGCACGGCGACACCAAGCACGTGCTGCTCTTCCCGCAGGACCCGAAGGAAGGCTTCGAGATGGCCGCGCAGGCCTTCGACCTCGCCGACCGGCTGCAGACGCCCATCTTCGTGCTCTACGACCTGGACATCGGCATGAACGAGCGCCTGTGCGAGCCGCTCACGTGGGACGATTCCAGGCGCTACGACCGCGGCAAGGTGCTCTCCTACCAGGACCTCGAGGCGGGCAAGCGCTTCGGCCGCTACCTCGACCTCGACGCCGACGGCATCACCTGGCGCACCTATCCCGGCACGCACCCGACCCGCGGATCGTTCTTCACGCGCGGAACGTCGCGCGACCGCTATGCGCGCTATACGGAAGAGGGCAGCGCCTACGTCGACAACATGCAGCGGCTGCTCAAGAAGTTCGAGACCGCCAAGGACTACGTGCCGAAGCCGGTGCTGCGCAAGTCGGGGAAGGGCTCGAGGTTCGGCGTCATCTACTACGGCTCGACCACGCCCGCGATGGACGAGGCGTTGGCCCTGCTGGACGAAGGCGGGACCGGAGTGGACGCGATGCGGGTGCGCGCCTTCCCGTTCCAGGACGCGGTGATCGACTTCGTGAACGCGCACGAGCACGTTTTCGTGGTGGAGCAGAACCGCGACGCCCAGCTGAGGACGCTGCTCGTGGCCGAAGGCATGCTGCCGCACGACAAATTGACTCCCGTGCTGCACTACGACGGCACTCCGGTCACCGCGCGGTTCATCCACAAGGAGATCGGGCAGCGGCTGGCCGCGTTCAACGTGATGCCGATGAAGAAGACGGCCGCGACCGGAAGCGGAGAGTGAGATGACCTACCTCGCCAAGCCAAAGCTCCACCATCCCGACCTTCCCAAGAACGCGATCGGCCTCACCCGCCGCGACTATGAGGGCACGGTCTCGACGCTCTGCGCCGGCTGCGGGCACGATTCCATCAGCGCGGCCATCGTCCAGGCGTGCTGGGAGCTCGCGATCCAGCCCCACCGCGTGGCCAAGCTCTCCGGCATCGGCTGCTCCTCCAAGACGCCGACCTACTTCCTCGACAAGTCGCATGGCTTCAACTCCGTGCACGGGCGGATGCCCTCGGTGCTCACCGGGGCCAACCTCGCGAACCGCGACCTGATCTACCTCGGCGTCTCCGGCGACGGCGATTCCGCATCGATCGGCCTGGGCCAGTTCGCGCACGCCATGCGCCGCGGCGTGAACATGACCTACATCGTCGAGAACAATGGCGTCTACGGCCTCACGAAGGGCCAGTTCTCCGCGACCGCCGACCGCGGGTCGAAGGCCAAGCGCGGGGCGATCAACAGCGAGGAGGGCATCGACCTGGTGCTGATGGCCCTCCAGTTGGGCGCCACGTACGTCGGGCGCAGCTTCTCCGGCGACAAGGGCCAGCTGGTCCCGCTCATCAAGGGCGCGCTCACCCATCCCGGGGCGGCCTTCCTCGACGTGGTCTCGCCCTGCGTGGCGTTCAACAACCACGAGGGCTCCACCAAGAGCTACGACTACGTGCGCGAGCACAACGAGGCCGTGAACCGACTGGACGTGATCACGGTCCACAAGGAGATCACCACGGAGTACGAGCCGGGCTCGGTCCAGGAGGTGCGCCAGCACGACGGGTCGACCCTGCGCCTGCGCAAACTCGACCCCCGGTACGACGCCTCCGACCGGATCGCGGCGATGAACTTCGTGATGAGCCGCTACGCCGTGGGCGAGATCGCCACGGGCCTGCTTTACGTGAACCACTCTCCGCGCGACCTCCATGGCAGCCTCAACACGATTGCGCAGCCGCTCAACCAGCTCGGCGAGCGCGAGCTCTGCCCGGGATCGGCCGCGCTCGAGAAGCTCAACGAAGGCCTCCGCTAGCCCGGTCAGCCCGGATCCCTTCCGGCCGCGCACGACGCGCATCGCTTCATGGGAAGACGTTTCCGCGCTGGTCGAGCATTTTTCGTACTACCGCAACATTCCCTGGCTTTTCCGCGGCGTCTCGAGCGTCGAGCACGGGCTCATTCCCCTGATCGGCCGGCCGGATTGGCGCAAGCCCGACCCCCACGGCCACGGGCGCGCGGCCAAGCGCCTGCACTATTCGAAGAAGGACGAGCTCGCGGTGTTCGCCATGTTCAAGAACACGGCGGTGGCGTTCCTCTCGCGCCAGCCCGAGAGCGAGATGGAGTGGCTCGCGGTGGCGCGCCACTACGACGTGCCCACGCGCTTCCTCGACTGGTCGGAGAAGTTCCTCGTGGCGCTATGGTTCGCCG
>CAMPHL010000160.1 GCA_946885905.1 uncultured Pseudomonadota bacterium
GCCCATGTCGCCGCGCGCATCCGCGAGCGCGCGCGCGGCGTGGGGATTGTGGGCGACGTCCACGACCACCGTCGGCCGGCCCGGCATCACCTGCATGCGCCCCGGCAGGCGCACGAGCGTGAGTCCCCTCTTCACCTCGCCCAGGGAGATGGGCACGCGATCGGCCACCTCGTCGAGCGCAGCCAGCGCGCTCGCGGCGTTTCCGAGCTGGAAGCGCCCGCGCAAGGCCGGCATCGGCAGCGCGCGCTTGGCGCCGCGGCGGCCGATGAAGTCCCACTGGTGCTCGTGGGCCTCGTAACGGAAGTCGCGGCCGAGGAGGATGAGGTCCGCGCCGATCGCCTTCGCATGCTCGACGAGACGCGGCGGCGGATCGCGCTCGCCGAAGATCGCCGGACGCCCGGCGCGGAAGATCCCTGCCTTCTCGAAGCCGATCGAGTCGCGGTCGGGCCCGAGCAGCGCCTGGTGGTCGAGATCGACGCTCACGACGACGGCGCAGTCCGGGTCGACGAGGTTCACGGCATCGAGCCGCCCTCCGAGCCCGACCTCGAGGATGGCGACATCGACCTTGCGCCGCGCGAACACCTCGAACGCCGCCAGCGTGCCGAACTCGAAATAGGTGAGCGTCGTGCCCTGTCGCGCGGCGTCGATGCGCTCGAAGGCCTCGACGATCTCGTCATCGCTCGCGTCCTCGCCCGCGATGCGGATGCGCTCGTTGTAATCGAGCAGGTGCGGGGAAGTGAAGAGGCCGGTACGGTAGCCCGCTTCGATGAGGGTGCGCTCGAGGAAGGCACAGGTGGAGCCCTTGCCGTTGGTGCCCCCGACGGTGATGACGACCGGGCGTTGACCCTCCCCGCGGCCCTCTGCCAATGGCGTGGGAGACATCCGCTGCCACACCGACCTCACGCGCTCGAGCCCGCTCGCCACGTCGGAGGGACGCTCCGGCGTCATCCACGCGAGCCAGTCCTGCAGGCTACGACGGGTCAAGCCTGTGGCGCGGGCTCGCGCTTGAGGAGGGTCACGAGGCGCGCGACCTTGTCGCGCAGCTGGCGGCGGTCGACGATCATGTCGACGGCGCCCTTCTCCAGCAGGAACTCGGAGCGCTGGAAGCCCTCGGGAAGGGTCTCGCGCACCGTCTGCTCGATCACGCGCGGGCCGGCAAAGCCGATGAGCGCGCCGGGCTCGGCGATCACGACGTCGCCGATGAAGGCGAAGCTCGCGGACACGCCGCCCATCGTGGGATCGGTGAGGATGGAGATGAAGGGCTGCTTGCACGCGGCGAGCTGGTGCAAAGCCGCCGTCGTCTTGGCCATCTGCATGAGGGAGAAGACGCCTTCCTGCATGCGCGCGCCGCCGGTAGCCGTGAAGCAGACGAAGGGCAGCCCCTCGTCGCAGCTCATCTGCACGCCGCGCACGAAACGCTCGCCGACCACCGAGCCCATGGAGCCGCCGAGGAAACCGAACTCGAAGGCGGCGGTAACCAGCGGCACGTTCTTGACCGCCCCCTGCATCACCACCAGCGCGTCGGTCTCGCCGGTTTCCTTCACGGCCTCCTCGATGCGCTCGGTGTACTTGCGGCTGTCCTTGAACTTGAGTGGATCCATCGGCACGACCTCGGAGGCGAGCTCCGCGCGGCCTTCGGGATCGAGGAAGAGGTCCAGGCGCTGGCGCGCCGACAGGCGATTATGGAAGCCGCACTTGGGGCAGACGTGGAGGTTGTTCTCCAGGTCGGTGAAGTACAGCACCGCCTCGCACGAGGAGCACTTGCTCCACAGGCCTTCGGGGACGGCCTTCTTCTGCGCCGTGGGCTCGCGCTTGATCTTGGGGGCGACGAGCTTGCGGAACCAGCTCAAGCGGCCACCTTCTGGTCGATCGCGCTGCGGAACTCACCCATGATCGCCTTGGCCTTGTCCGGCGCCTGCTCCGGCGCTCCGGCGGCCAGGTCGCTCACGATCCGGCTTCCGACGACCACCGCGTCGGCCACCGCGCCGACGCGCCTGGCCGTGGCGCCATCGCGGATGCCGAACCCCACGCCCACGGGGATCTGCGTGTGCTTGCGGATGCGCTCGATCATCCGTTCGACGTCCGCGGTGTCGATGTGGGCCGCGCCCGTCACGCCCTTCAACGAGACGTAGTAGATGTAGCCCCTGGCAACCTGCGCGGTGAGCTCGATGCGGCGATCGCTCGACGTGGGCGAGAGCAGGAAGATGGGATCGATGCCCGTTGCCTCGAGGAGCTTCACCCACCCGGTGGCTTCCTCGGGCGGATAGTCCACGATCAGCACGCCGTCGACGCCGGCCTTCTCCGCGGCCTGGGCGAACTCCGCTTCGCCCATGCGCTCGATGGGGTTGGCGTAGCCCATGAGCACGACGGGCGTCTTCGGATCCTTCTTGCGGAACTCGGCCACGTAGGCGAGCACGTCGCGGAGCGTCACGCCCTTGGCGAGCGCGCGTTCCGAGGAGCGCTGGATCACGGGGCCGTCGGCCATGGGATCGGAGAACGGCACGCCCAGCTCGATCACGTCCGCGCCGCCCGCGACGAGGCCGTGCATCACGCCCACGGTCTGGCCGGGAGCCGGATCGCCCGCGGTCACGAAGGGAATCAGGGCAGGCCGCCGCGCGGCCTTGAGGCGCGAGAAAACCTCGGCGATGCGGCTCACAGCGTGAGACCCGATGCCTTCGCCACGGTGTGCATGTCCTTGTCGCCGCGGCCGGAGAGGTTCACGAGCAGGATGCGGTCCCTGGCCATCGTCGGAGCCATCTTGATGGCCTGCGCCACGGCGTGGCTCGACTCGAGCGCAGGGATGATGCCCTCGAGACGGCAAAGCTTGTGGAATGCCGCAAGGGCCTCGTCATCGTCGATCGCGACGTACTCGGCGCGGTGCGTGTCCTTCAGCCATGCGTGCTCGGGTCCCACGCCGGGATAGTCCAGGCCCGCCGAGATCGAGTGCGTGTCGAGAATCTGGCCATCGGCGTCGTGCAGGAGGTACGTGCGGTTGCCGTGCAGCACGCCGGGGCTGCCCGCCGAGAGCGACGCCGCGTGCTTGCCGGATTCGAGTCCCAGGCCGCCCGCCTCCACACCGATGAGGCGCTCCTTCTCGTCGGGAATGTAGGCGTAGAAGATGCCCATCGCGTTGGAGCCGCCGCCCACGCAGGCGAGCACCGCATCGGGCTGGCGCCCGGCCATCGCCGGCATCTGCTCGCGCGCCTCGCGCCCGACGATGCTGTTGAAGTCGCGCACCATCATCGGATAGGGATGCGGTCCGGCGACGGTGCCGATGATGTAGAACGTCGACTCGACGTTGGTCACCCAGTCGCGCATCGCTTCGTTCAACGCATCCTTGAGCGTCTTCGAGCCGCTATCCACGGGCACGACGGTCGCGCCGAGCAGCTTCATGCGATAGACGTTCTGCGCCTGGCGCGCCACGTCCTCGGTGCCCATGTAGACCACGCACTCCATGCCGTAGCGCGCGGCGACCGTGGCGGTGGCCACGCCATGCTGGCCGGCGCCGGTCTCCGCGATCACGCGGCGCTTGCCCATGCGCCGCGCGAGCAACGCCTGGCCCACGGTGTTGTTCACCTTGTGCGCGCCGGTATGGTTCAGGTCCTCGCGCTTCAGGTAGATCTGCGCCCCACCCAGCTCCTGCGAGAGGCGGCGCGCGTGATAGATGGGGCTCGGACGGCCGACGAAGTGCTCGTACTCGTCGGCGAGCTCGGCCTGGAATTCCTCGTCGTGCCTGCTCGCCTCGTACGCGCGGACGAGCTCGTCGAGGGCCGCGCGCAGGGTCTCCGCGACGAACACGCCGCCGTAGGGGCCGAAGTGGCCGCCGGCATCGGGCAGCGAGTAATCGGCCCAGGAATGCTCAGCCGGGTGACGCTGCATCTTCACGTTGCACGCTCCGAATGAACTCGACGATTTTCTTCGGGTCCTTCGTGCCGCGGCTCGCCTCGACTCCCGAAGACACATCCACCGCCCATGGCCGGACCGCGCGTATGGCGGGTCCCACGCTTTCCGGCGCGAGCCCGCCGGAGAGGATCACCGGCATCGGCAGGTCGCGCGGTATGGCCGACCAATCGAAGGTCTGGCCCGTGCCCCCCGGAATTCCCGGCACGTGCGCGTCCAGCAACAACGCGCGGGCACTCGAAAAACGACCCACCCATTTTAGCAAATCGATCCCTTCTTCCATGTTCACGGCGCGCACGTAAGGTATGCCGAACGAGGCGCAGAACTCGGGCGTTTCGCTGCCGTGGAACTGGAGGCAATCGAGGCGCACGGTGGCGAGCGTGTCGTGGATCTTGCCCTCGTCGGCGTCCACGAACAGGCCCACCGTGGTCACGAAAGGCGGCAGGAGCGCCACCACGTTCGCGGCGGTTCCCGGCGTCACGAACCGCGGGCTCTCGCGGTAGAAGACGAGGCCGATGGCGTCGGCGCCCGCGTCGGCCGCGACCACGCCATGCAAACCTTCGCGGATGCCGCAGATCTTGATGCGCGTGCGTACGCGGTTCATGGGCTGTCGACGAGCGGGTTCGCGGGAAACGCGGGGAGGATGAACGCCCGATCATACTCGATGCCCGCGAGGTAAAGCCCGTCGGGCATGAAGGTCGGCGCGGCCTCTTTGCGGTCGCGCTTCTCGAGCAGTTCCTCGATCCAGTCCACGGGTTGGCGACCGTCGCCCACGTAGACGAGCGAGCCCACGATGTTCCTCACCATGTGGTGCAGGAAGGCGTTCGCGACGAGCGTGAAGACGACGAGCTCTCCGCGGCGGACCACCTCGGTGCGCGTGAGGTTGCGCACCGGCGAGTTGGCCTGGCACTCGGCACCGCGAAACGAGGAGAAATCGTGCTCGCCCACGAGCGCCCGCGCGGCCGCGCGCATGCGCTCGACATCGAGCGGCCGGTGATGCCACCCCGCCTTGGATTTCAGGATCGCAGGGGCTACGGCGGCGTTGACGAGAAGGTAGCGATACGTGCGCGCGCGGGCGCTGTAGCGCGCATGGAAGTCGTCGGGGACGGGTGTGGCCCAGAGCACGCGGGCGCCCGGATGCAGGTTGGCGTTCGTGCCCCGTACCCATGAATGCGGCTCGCGCTGGGCGTCGGTATCGAGATGCACGACCTGGGCGGTGGCGTGCACGCCTGCGTCGGTGCGCCCCGCGGCGACCGTTTGGACATCCTGCCGGGTGAACTGCGTGAGCGCCTGCTCGAGGTGATCCTGCACCCCGCAGCCGGTCGGCTGCGTCTGCCAGCCGCAGAAGGCGGAGCCGTCGTATTCGACACCCAGGGCGATGCGCACGGAGGAGAACCGGGCCGGGTACGGGCCTGGCCCGTACCCGGCCCCGGTGTTGGTTTTACAGAGAAGCGATGAGCTTCTCGGCTTCTTCCTTCTGGGCCGCCGAGCCTTCCTTGGCGACTTCCTGGAGGATCTCGCGCGCGCCGTCCTTGTCGCCGATCTCGAGGTAGGCCTTGGCGAGCTCCAGCTTGGTGCCGGCGGCCGCGTCGTCGCCGCCAGCGCCGCCGATGTCGAGGCTGAGGTCGGCCATCGACGAGGGCGAGTTGGTGGTCTCGAGCGAGCCCGCGGACGATCCCGAGTCCAGGCCCGTCAGGTCGAAGTCGAACGAGGCCGCTTGAGCAGGCTCCTGGGCTGCGGCCGGAGCGTGCGTCGCGGTGCTGTCGATGTCGAAGTCCATGGCCGACATCGAGCCCGTTTGCTCGTGCGACTTGCTCTTCGTGGGATCGACGTCGAGATCGAAATCGGGCGCGGGCTGCGAGCTGCTCGCCTGGTCGATACCGAAATCGACGTCCGGCCTCGCGGCCGGTGCGGCCGTGTACGAGGCCGCGGCACCGGCGCCGGCCGCATACAGCGGGTTCGTGGGATCGATCTGCGAGCCCATCGCGGCGGCCTTCTGCCACACGGGGCTGTCGTCGCCCACGGCGCCGCGCAGCTCCTTGGCGACCGTTTCGAACGCCGTGGCGCTCTTGCGCGCGTGGTAGATCTCGAGGAGCTTCAGCCCGATCTCGTGGCGGCCCTTGTCGCGCGCCATCGCCTCCTTGAGGATTTCCTCGGCCTGCGCGTCGCGGCCGTAGGCGATGTAGACCTCGGCTTCCGCAACCGGGTCGACTTCATCCGTGTCGATCGTGCCCGGACCGGTCTTGTCGAAATCCGTCAGGAAGGAGCTATTGCCCGTATCGACGAGTCCCCCTGCCGGCTTCCCATTCGTTGATCCGGGCTTGAGGTCGGAGGGAAAGGCGCTCGTCATCGAGCTGGAAGGTCCCGCCTCAGCCCCGGCCTTTCGTCGCCGCGCCAACATGAAGCCGCCGACTCCCAGGAGGGCGAGGATGCCCACGCCGCCCGCGAGCCAGATGGGGTTGTCCATGAT
>CAMPHL010000161.1 GCA_946885905.1 uncultured Pseudomonadota bacterium
CCCCCCGGCCTAGAATCGCGCCATGCCCTCGCGCCAGCCGCAAAGCCCGCCGCCGTACGCCCTCGACCGCGAGACGCTCGAGCGCGAAGTCGTGGTCGAGACGTTCCGGGCCGGCGGCGCGGGTGGCCAGCACGTGAACAAGACCGAATCGGCCCTGCGCCTCACCCACCTGCCCTCGGGCGTCGTGGTCGTCGCGCAGGACACGCGGTCCCAGCACCGCAACCGCGAGACCGCCTTCGAACGCCTCGCCGAGCGCCTGCGCCGCTTGAACCACGTGCCGCGCAAGCGCGTGCCCACGAAGCCCACGAGGGCCTCGCGCAAGCGCCGGATCGAGAACAAGAAGCAGGTCGGGGCCAGGAAGGCCTCGCGCGCCCGCGTTCGCGGCGATGAATGACCGCGCGACCCTGCGGCTGGCGATCCGCGGTCACGTCCAGGGCGTGGGCTTCCGCTATTCGATGCACGAGGAGGCGCGGCGCCTGGGCCTTTCGGGGTGGGTGCGCAACCGGCGCGACGGTTCGGTCGAAGCCCTCGTGCAGGGTCCGGCCGCCGCCGTGGAGGGGATCCGCCGCTGGGCGATGCGCGGGCCGCCCGCCGCACGGCAGACGGGCGAGGACGCAACGCCCGCGGCCGACGAGCCGCTCGGAGCGTTCGAGATGCGCCCGACAGCCTAGCGGCTCAGAACTGGTAGCGGCGCAATCCGCCGTCGACCGGCAGCACGGCGCCGGTGATGTAGCCCGCGAGGGGCGAGGCGAGGAAGATCGCGAGCGCCGCCAGCTCCTCGGGCTCGCCGTACCGTCCAACCGGGATCTCGTGCTCCGATTGCCGCTGGCGGTACTCGGGCGTGTAGTTGCGGCGTATCTGGTCGCTCATGATCCGGCCCGGCGGGATGCAGTTCACGGTGATCCCCTGCCTGCCCACCTCGCGCGACAGCCCCTTGGCCCAGGCGTGCACGGCCGCCTTGGCGCTGAAAGCGCCGTTCACTCCCTCGGGCTCGCTCTTGCCCGTAATGTTGATCACGCGGCCCCACTCGCGCTCGATCATCGGAGGCAGCAGCCGGTGCGTGAGCTGCCGGTGGCGCGTGAAGTTGAGGGTCATGGCCTCTTCCCATTGGGCCTCGCTCGCGTCCTTGCCGAATGCGCGGCTGCCGCCGGCGTTGTTGACCAGGATGTCCACGCCACCGAGCGCCGCGAGGCACCGGGTGGCCACGGTTTCCACGTAGTCGTCGGCGATCGCATCGTGGATGACGATCGCGGGCTGCTCGCCCAGCGCCGCCACGATCTCCGCGGCGAGCGATTCGAGCTCCGGTCGGCGGCGTCCAGTGACGACGAGTCGCACGCCTTCCCCCGCCAGGCCCCTGGCGATCGCGCGGCCGATGCCGGAGCTCGCCCCCGTCACGAGGGCCGACTTGCCCGCGAGGCGCAGGTCCATCAGTAGACCACCTCCACATTCTTCTCCTCGAGCCAGCTCGCGAGCGAGTCGAGGAGCGGTCCCGAGACCTTCACGCGACACGCCTCCGGCAGGCGGATGTCGCACTCGCCGGCGGCGTTGCGATAGCGGATCGCCACTTCGCAGCGGCCGCCGCCGTACTGCGCGAGCAGCGACTTGAGCCTGGCCGAGTCGGCCTGCCCGTTGATGGACAGGCGCAGGAGCCGCGCATGGTTGGATCGCACTTCGGCCAGATCCATCACGGCGTCGGCCACGATGCGCAGGCCGCCCGAGAACTCGTCGTTGAACACCTTGCCCTTCACGACGACCACCTGGTCCTCCTGGATGACGGCCCGGCGCTCGTGGAAGAGCTCGCCGTAGACCACCACCTCGACCCGGGCGCTGCCGTCGTCCAGCGTGAGCACGGCCATGCGGCCGCGCCGGGAGTTGCGCACAGCGACCCCGTAGATCACCCCCGCAAGCGCCATGGGCTCGTGCTGCGGCATCAGGTTCGCGAGCGGGGTGCGCGCGAAACGCCGCAGCTCGTCGCGATAGGCGTTGAAGGGATGGCCCGAGAGATAGAAGCCGAGGCTCTGCTTCTCGTTCTGCAGCCGCTCGCGCTCGCTCCAGGCGGCCACCCGGCGCAGCTCCACCTTCTCGGGAGCGCCGCCCGCGCCGCCGAAGAGGCTCACCTGCGCGGCGAACTGCTCGCCTTTCTCGGCCGCCGCGATCGCGTCCCCGAGCGTGGCGAGCAGCGCAGCGCGGTTGGCCTCGACCGAATCGAACGCACCGGCCCGGATGAGCGCCTCGATCGCGCGCCGGTTCACGATCCGCCGGTCGACGCGGCGGCAGAAATCGGCGAGGTCGGTGAACGGCCCCGCCCTGGTGCGCGCCGCAACGATGTTCTCGATCGCCTGCTCGCCCGTGCCCTTCACCGCGCCCAGCCCGTAGCGCAGGCGCTTCACATCCAGCGGCACGAAGCGGTAGTCCGAGGCGTTGATGTCGGGCAGCAGGATCTCGAGCCCATGGTCGCGGGCGTCGTCGTAGAACACCTGCACCTTGTCGGTGTCGCCCATGACGAGCGAGAGGTTCGCCGCCATGAAGGCCGCCAGGTGGTGCACCTTCATGTACGCCGTCTGGTAGGCGAGCACGGCATAGGCGGCGGCGTGCGACTTGTTGAAGCCGTAGCCCGCGAACTTCTCCATCAAATCGAAGATCTCGTCGGCCTTGGCTTCGGTGAGGCCGTTCTTCGCCGCCCCTTCCTTGAAGATGGCGCGCTGCTTCGCCATCTCCTCGGGTTTTTTCTTGCCCATCGCGCGGCGCAGCAGGTCGGCGCCGCCGAGCGAATATCCGCCCAGAACCTGGGCGATCTGCATCACCTGCTCCTGGTAGACCATGATCCCGTACGTTGGTCCCAGGATCGGCTCGAGGCGCGGGTCCGGATAGACCACGCGCTGGCGCCCGTGCTTGCGCTCGGTGAATTCGGGGATGAGGTCCATCGGGCCCGGCCGGTAGAGCGCGACCAGCGCGATCACGTCCTCGAAGCGGTCGGGCCTGAGCCGCTTCAGCAGGTCCTTCATCCCGCGGGATTCGAGCTGGAAGACCGCCGTGGCCGCGCCCTTCGACAGCAGCTGGTAGGTGGGCTTGTCGTCCAACGGTATCGCGTCCAGCGCGAAGGCCGTGTCGCCCAGGCGGTGCACGTAGCGCACGGCCCAGTCGAGGATGGTGAGCGTGGTGAGGCCGAGGAAGTCGAACTTGACCAGTCCGGCCTTCTCGACGTCGTCCTTGTCGAACTGGCTCACCATCGCGGTGGAGCCCTCGGCGGCGTACAGCGGCGTGAAGTCGGTGAGCTTGCCGGGCGCGATCAGGACGCCCCCCGCGTGCATTCCGACGTTGCGCGCGAGCCCCTCGAGCGACTGCGCGAGCGCCATCAGCTCGGCGACTTCCTCCTGGTCCTTCGTGAGCTGGGCGAGCTGCGGCTCGACCTCGAGGGCGCGCTTGAGGGTCATGCCGAGCTCGAAGGGGATGAGCTTGGCGATCCGGTCGACTTCTCCATAGGGCATCGACAGGACGCGGCCCACATCGCGCACCACGGCCTTCGCGGCCATCGTGCCGAAGGTGGCGATCTGCGAGACGCACTGCTCCCCGTACTTCTGCTTCACGTAGTCGATCACCCGGTCGCGCCCGTCCTGGCAGAAGTCGATGTCGAAGTCGGGCATCGACACGCGCTCGGGATTGAGGAAGCGCTCGAACAGCAGCTCGTAGCGCAGGGGGTCGAGGTCGGTGATGCCGAGCGAATAGGCCACGAGCGAGCCCGCGCCCGAACCCCTGCCCGGTCCCACCGGCACGCCGTGCGTCTTCGCCCAGTTGATGAAGTCGGCCACGATGAGGAAGTAGCCGGCGAAGCCCATCTGGATGATGGTTGCGGCTTCGAATTCGAGACGCTTCGCGTAGTCCGGGGCGCGCTGCTCGCGCACCGCGGCATCCGGATAGAGCGTTTGCAGGCGCCGCGCCAGGCCCGCCCGCGCCTGGGCGCGCAAGTACTCCTCGATCGAGCTGCCGTCGGGGGTCGGGAAGTCGGGCAGCCGGCTCTTGCCCAGGGTGAACTCGAAGGCGCAGCGGCGCGCGATCTCGACCGAGTTCTCCAGCGCGGCGGGCATGTCCGCGAAGAGCTCGGCCATCTCGGCTTGCGTCTTGAAGTACTGCGACGGCCTGAATTCGCGCGGGCGCCGGTTGTCGCCGAGCACATAGCCCTGCGCGATGCAGACCCGCGCCTCGTGCGCGCGGTAGTCCGCGGGCCGGACGAACTGCACCGGGTGCGTGGCCACTACCGGAAGGCCCAGCCGCGAAGCGAGCGACGCGCTCGCCCTTACCAGGGCGTCGTCTGCGGCCGGGTCCACGCGCTGCACTTCGACGTAGGCCGCGCCGGGAAAGTCCTCGGCCCAGGCAAGCGCCGCCGCGCGGGCGGCGTCGAGGTTCCCGCTGACGAGCGCCATCCCCACGTCGCCGCGCGCCGCCCCGGTGAGGACGATCAGGCCCGGCAACCCCTTCAGCCACTCGCGCCGGACTTCGGCCCGGCCGCGCCAGTGGTTCTCGGCATGCGCCCGCGTGAGCAGCTCGCACAGCCCCAGGTAGCCGGCGCGATCCCGGCAGAGCACCGTCGCGCGGTACGCGGCATCACGGTTGCGCTCGTTGCTGAGCCAGAGGTCGCAACCGATGATCGGCTGCACGCCCACCGGCCGCGCCGCTTCGTGGAACTTGATCGCGCCGAAGAGGTTGGCGGCGTCCGTGACCGCGAGCGCGGGCATGCCGTCGGCCGCGGCCGCGGCCACCGCGTCGTCCACGCGTGCCATGCCGTCCACGATCGAATATTCCGTGTGCAGGCGAAGGTGGACGAAGCGCGGCGCGGCCATGGTGCTCGGGTGAAATTATGAACGCCTTTCGGCGAAGAAACGGCGCAGCAGCGCGCCGCACTCGTCGGCCAGGATTCCGCCACTGAATACGCCGTGATGGTTCCAGTGCGCGATCGCGGGCAGGTCCACGATGCTGCCGCAGGCCCCGGTCTTGGGATCGGTCGCGCCGAAGAGCACGCGTGCAATGCGGGCGTGCACCATGGCGCCCACGCACATCGCACAGGGCTCGAGGGTTACGTAGAGGTCGCAGCCGGACAGCCGGTAGTTGGCCTCGACCCCTGCCGCCTCGCGCAGCGCCACGATCTCGGCATGCGCGGTCGGGTCCCGCGACGAGATCGGCCGGTTGAAGCCGCGCCCGATGATGCGGCCCTCCCTCACCACGACCGCGCCCACGGGCACCTCGCCCGCGGCCGCCGCCTGCGCCGCAAGCCCGAGCGCTTCGCGCATGAAGGCCTCATCGGCGCTCATGGCCTGCCGAACGCGGCTTCGTAAGCCTCCGGCTTGAAGCCCACCAGGGCGCGCCCGCCGGCGACCGCGATCGGCCGCCTGATCGAGGAAGGATGCTCGGACATGAGCGCCACCGCCTTGCGCGCGTCGAGGTCGCGCGTAAGCTTCGGATCGAGTTTGCGAAAAGTCGTGCCGGCGCGGTTGAGGATCGTCTCCCAACCGTGTTCGGCCACCCATTGCTCGAGGGCTGCCCGGTCGACGCCATGCTTCTTGTAGTCATGGAAGTCGTAGGCCACGTTGCGCGACTCGAGCCACGCGCGCGCCTTCTTCACCGTATCGCAATTCGCGATGCCATATACGTTCAGCATGCGCAGCAGTTTAAACTGCCGCGATCTGCCCCTGGCAGGACTACCGCTTTCGCCTTCGCGCCTTCACCAGATTGCGGCCCGAGGAAATCCAGGCGACGTCCTCCCGGAGCCCGCCATAGGCGTCCATCACCAGTGTACGGAACCAGCGGCTTCCAGGATCGTTCGCCAGGCGGAAGCTCCAGGCGAAGAAGAACGATGTGGGCCGTATGGGAATGGGCGGTTCCAGGGCGCGGAGCCCGAAGCGCTCCATCGCGCCATCCATCACCAGCGGCGTCATGGTGGCGAGCAGATTGGTCTGAGCTAGCACCGCGGGGATCTGTGAGAAGTTCGGAACGGACGCGCCGATCGTCCGCTCCAGCCCGTGTTCGTCCACGGCTCTCTGCACGTCGCTCTTGCCCCGTTCGCCCAGTTGCACCTGGATGTGCGGCCATCGCGACCAGGCTTCAGCCCCCCACGACGCCACGGCGGGATGGTCCTTGCGCGCGAAGGTCACCGAATGAAGGTCTCCGGCGTCGTACCTCTCCACGCCTTCCGGTACAGCCGCCGAAGTGGTAACGAGCGCGACGTCGAGCTGACCCTCGGCGATGGCGATCATCGTCTGGTCGGCCGGGGCCAGCCACTCCACCGAGACACCCGGCGCCTGGCGCTGAACCTCCTCGTGACCTTCGAGGTGTTGATGGCGGAGGGCAGCGTCACCCGGG
>CAMPHL010000162.1 GCA_946885905.1 uncultured Pseudomonadota bacterium
CCCCAAGGATCCCAATGACGAGCGCAACCTCTTCCTCGAGATCCGGGCCGGCACGGGCGGCGACGAGAGCGCGCTCGTCGCCGGCGACCTGCTGCGCATGTACACGCGCTACGCGGACCGCAACCGCTGGCAGGTGGAGATCATCTCCGAGAGCCCGGGCGATGCGGGCGGCTACAAGGAAGTGATCGCGCGCGTGGTGGGCCAGGGCGCGTATTCCAAGCTCAAGTTCGAGTCCGGCGGCCACCGCGTGCAGCGCGTGCCCGCCACGGAGACCCAGGGCCGCATCCACACTTCGGCTGCGACCGTGGCCGTGATGCCCGAAGCCGAGGAGTCGGACGTCGAGATCAATGCCGCGGACGTGCGGGTGGACACCTTCCGCGCAAGCGGCGCGGGCGGCCAGCACGTGAACAAGACCGATTCGGCGGTGCGCCTCACGCACGCGCCCACGGGCATCGTGGTCGAGTGCCAGGATGCGCGCAGCCAGCACAAGAACCGCGAGCAGGCCTGGCGCGTGCTTGCCGCGCGCATCAAGGACAAGCAGCAACGGGAGCAGCAGGCGAAGGAAGCTTCCGAGCGCAAGAGCCTCATCGGCTCCGGCGACCGCTCCGACCGCATCCGCACCTACAACTTCCCGCAGGGCCGGGTCACCGACCACCGCATCAACCTCACGCTCCACAAGCTCGACGCCGTGATGGACGGGGACCTGGGCGACATCACCGCCGCGCTCGCCGCCGAGCAGCAGGCCGAGCAGCTGGCCTCCCTCGCGCAGCAGTAAGGACCATGCACACCGTAAAGGCCGCGCTCGAGGAGCTGATGACCTCGATGGACCGCACCGACGCCACCGTGATCATGGCCGAGGTGCTCGGCGTGAACCGCGCCTGGATCGCGGCCAACCCGATGAAGATCCTCACCGAGACCCAGGACGCGCAGATCGACATGCTGGGGGCGCAACGCGCGCTGGGGCGCCCGATCGCCTACCTGCTCGACCGGCGCGAGTTCTACGGCCGCGATTTCGCGCTCGACGGCTCGGTGCTGATCCCGCGCCCGGAGACCGAGACGCTGGTCGAGGCGGCCCTCGCCCGCATGGGCCCGCGCGACACGTTCCTGGACCTGGGCACCGGCAGTGGCGCCATCGCCGTGACGCTCGCCTGCACGCGGCCGGAGTCCGAAGGCATGGCGACGGACGTGAGCGAGGCGGCGCTTCGCGTCGCGCGGCGCAACGCCGAACGCCACCATTGCGACGGGCGGATCGAGCTCGCGCGCGGGAGCTGGTACGAGCCCGTGGGCGATCGCCGCTTCGACGTGATCGTGGCCAATCCGCCTTATGTGGCCGCCGGCGATCCGCACCTGCGGCAGGGCGACCTGCGCTTCGAGCCCTCCGAGGCGCTCACCGACGGAAGCGCCGACGGGCTCGCCTCGATCCGGGCGATCGTTGCAGGCGCGGCGGCCCACTTGAAACCGGGCGGATGGGTGCTACTTGAACATGGATACGACCAGGCTTCGTCCGTTCGCGCCATCCTTGGCGATGCAGGCTACGCCGACCTGGTATCGATCGCCGACCTCGCCGGGATCCCCAGGGTCGCCGGCGGTAAATTAGACTGAGCAACCAATGGCCTGCAGGAGCGGACTTTCGCCGCTCGACAGGCGATCGAGGACAACCACCATGACCATCCAGGACACCATCCGCGAGCAAGTCACCACCCACCCCGTGGTGCTGTACATGAAGGGCTCGCCCCAATTCCCGCAGTGCGGCTTCTCCGCCACCGCTACCCAGCTGCTCAAGATGGCCGGGGCCGAGGGTGTCTACACCGTGGACGTCCTGCAGAACCCGGACATCCGCGAGGGCATCAAGCAGTACGCCAACTGGCCCACCATCCCGCAGCTCTACGTGAAGGGCGAGTTCGTGGGCGGCTGCGACATCATCCGCGAGATGTTCCAGTCGGGCGAGCTGCACAAGCTCCTGGAAACGGCGAAGTAGCGGCATGCGCCACGCGCGCGGCCCCACGAAGCTGCGCGTGATGTACGGGAGCGAGATCGCGATCGGCCCGGGCAAGGCCGAGCTGCTGGAGGCGATCGCCGATACGGGCTCGATCTCCGCCTCGGCCAAGCGCCTGGGAATGTCGTACCGGCGAGCATGGCTCCTCGTCGACACCATGAACCGCTGCTTTCGCGAGCCGGTCGTGGCCTCCGCCACCGGCGGCACGGGAGGCGGCGGCGCGCACCTGACCGAGTTCGGCAGGCGCGTGCTGGCGCGCTTCGCCTCGATGAAGGCGCGGGTCGACCGCGCGCTCGGGCCGGAGCTCGAGCGCTTCTCGGAGCTGCTGCGCTAGCGAAGCGCATCGTTATATCGGGCGGTATATTACGGGGGTGCCGCGCCCGCCCCGCCTCGCCCTCGTCGTCTTGCTCCTCGCCCTCGCGGCAACCGCCCGCGCCGAGACGGTCGTCGTGTTCGCGGCCGCGAGCCTCAGGGAATCCCTCGACGCGGCCGCGCGTGCGTTCGAATCGGCGAGCGGCCACAAGGTCGTCGTTTCGTATGCCGCGAGCAACGCGCTCGCGCGCCAGGTCGAAAGCGGCGCGCCGGCCGACCTCTTCATCTCCGCGGACACGGACTGGATCGACTACGTGGAGCGCCGCGGCCTCGCCATCCCGGGATCGCGCAGGAACCTGCTCGCGAACGAGCTGGTGCTGGTCGCGCCCGCCTCGTCGGGGTTCTCTTCCAGGGCAAACGACGAGGCCGGCATCCGCGCCGCGCTCGGCAACAAGCGCATCGCGATCGCCAATCCGCAAGCCGTGCCGGCGGGCCGGTACGCCAGGGCCGCGTTCACCTCGCTGGGAACCTGGGGCTCGATCTCGGACAAGGTCGCGGCGACCGAAAGTGTGCGCACCGCGCTCGCCCTGGTGGCGCGGGGCGAGGCGCCGCTCGGCGTGGTGTACCGCACCGACGCGCTCGCCGAGAAGCGCGTGCGCGTGGTGGACACGTTCCCCCCGGCAAGCCATCCTCCCATCGTCTACCCCGTCGTGACGCTCAAGCGATCGACCACTACCGCGGCCGCCGCGCTCGTCTCGTTCCTCGCCGCCGCGGAAGGACGGGCGATTTTCGCGCGCTTCGGATTCCGGGCGCCCTGACATGCCCACGCCGGCGGAGCTCGCCATCCTCGGGCTGAGCCTCAAGGTCGCCTTCGCAGGGCTCGCGGCGAGCCTGCCGATCGCCGTGGCCGTGGCGCTCGTGCTCGCCCGCAAGGAATTCCCCGGCAAGACCCTCTTCGACGCGCTGGTCCACCTCCCGCTCGTGCTTCCGCCCGTGGTCGTGGGCTTCACGCTCCTCGCCCTGTTCGGCACCCAGGGCCCCATCGGTCGCCTGCTGGAGCCCCTCGGCATCGTGTTCGCCTTCCGCTGGACCGGCGCGGCGCTCGCCGCGGCGATCATGGGCTTCCCGCTGCTGGTCCGCGCGGTGAGGCTCGCGATCGAAACCGTGGACCCGCGCCTCGAGCTCGCCGCCCGAACGCTGGGTGCCAGCCGCGCGCGCGTGTTCTTCACCGTCACCTTGCCGCTCGCCATGTCCGGGGTGATCACGGGCGCCCTGCTCGCCTTCGCGCGCGCGCTCGGCGAATTCGGCGCGACCATCACGTTCGTCTCGAACATTCCCGGCGAGACTCAAACGCTCCCGCTCGCCATCTACACCTACACACAGATGCCCGGCGGCGACGAGCTCGCGCTTCGCATGTCGGTCTTCTCGGTTTTGCTCTCGGTGCTCGCGCTCACGCTATCCGAGTGGCTCGCCCGCCGCCACGCGCGAGGCCGCCATGCTTGAAGTCGACGTCGCCATCCAGCGGGGTGGGTTCGGCGTACAGGCTGCGTTCGCGTCGAGCGCGCCCATCGTCGCGCTCTTCGGCCGATCGGGCGCCGGCAAATCCACGCTGGTGAACGCGATCGCCGGCATCGTCAAGCCCACGCGCGGCCGGATCGTCATCGGCGGCCGCACGCTGTTCGATTCCACGGCCGGAATCGACGTGGCCCCCGAGAAGCGCAGGGTCGGTTACGTCTTCCAGGACGGATTGCTCTTTCCGCATCTCAACGTGCGCGCCAACCTCGCCTACGGCGAGCGCATGTTGCCCGCCGGAGAGCGCGCGGTCGATCGCGCGCGCGTGATCGCGCTGCTGGGCCTGGAGCGGTTGCTCGGCCGCCGGCCCTCGACCCTTTCGGGCGGCGAACGCCAGCGCGTCGCGATCGGCAGGGCGCTGCTCGCGAGCCCGCGCGTGCTGCTGATGGACGAGCCGCTCGCTTCGCTCGATGCAGCGCGCAAGGCCGAGATCCTGAGCTACGTGGAGCTGCTGCGCGACGAATGGCGGCTGCCGATCGTGTACGTGAGCCACGCCATCGAGGAAGTGACGCGGCTCGCGGACCACCTCGTGCTCCTCTCGGATGGCCGGGTCGCGGCGTCGGGCCCGCTCGGCGAGCTCATGCGCCGAAGGGACCTCGCTCCCCTCACCGGGCGCTTCGAGGCGGGCAGCGTGATCGAGGCGCGCGTGGTGTCGCACGACGAGGCCTTCGGGCTCGCCACGCTCGCCTTCGAGGGCGGGGTCCTGGTCGTGCCCAACGTCGACGCGCTGCCGGGCGAGCCCGTGCGCGTGCGGGTGCGTGCCCGGGACGTGGCCCTCGCGCTCGAGCCGCCGCGCGATGCCAGTTTCCAGAACGTGCTTCCCGGGACGATCGCCTCCATCGAGGCGGAGTTCGGCGCCCTCGTGGAGGTCACCGTGTCCCTGGGGGCCGTTTCCATGGTCGCGCGCGTGACGCGCAAGTCCGTGACCGAGCTTGGCCTCGCCCCCGGGCGCCGCGTCTTCGCGCTGGTGAAGGCCGTCTCGATCGATCGCCACGCCGTGGGCTTCGCGTAGGAGTTAAGCACTCCGGTTCATATCGGCAACGCCGCCGCGCTCGGGGACAATCGGGGCATGACGGACTTCGCCTCCGCCTTCGGGCTCGCGTTCGAGCTCATCGCCGGGGCCGACTCCGACCTTTGGCCGATCGTCTGGCTGTCGCTCAAGGTGGGTCTCGCCTCGACCTTCTTCGCTTGCGCATTCGGATTGCCGCTCGGGGCGTGGATCGCGATCGCGCGCTTCCCGGGACGGCGCGGCGTGATCGTGATGCTCAACGCCGCGCTCGGCGTCCCGACGGTGGTCGTGGGCCTCGTGGTCTACCTGCTCCTCTCGCGCGCGGGCCCGCTGGGCGACCTGGGCATCCTCTTCACCCCGCCCGCCATCGTGGTCGCGCAAACGATCCTCGTCCTCCCGATCGTGGCGGCGCTGGCGCGCCAGTTCGCCGAGTCCGGCTGGGAGGAATACCGCGAGCAGCTCGTCTCGCTCGGAGTGAGCATCGGTCGTGCGGTGCGCACGCTCCTGTGGGATTTGCGCTTCCCGCTCCTCACCGTCGTGCTGGCGGGCTTCGGGCGCGCGATCTCCGAAGTGGGCGCGGTGATGATCGTCGGCGGCAACATCGACGGCGTCACGCGCGTGATGACCACCGCCATCGCGCTGGAGACGAGCAAGGGAGACCTGCCGCTCGCCCTCGGGCTCGGGGTCGTGCTCCTCGCCATCGTCCTCGCCGTCAACACCGCGGCCGATGCGCTGCGCGGCTGGAGCGCCCGCCACCATGGCTGAGGCCTTCTTCCCGCTGCGCGCCGAGGGGTTGGGCGTCGTCCTCGGCGGCCATGCGGCGATCAGCGATGCAAACCTGGCGATCGACGGCTCGCGCCGCATCGTCGTGCTCGGGGCCAACGGCGCGGGCAAGAGCGTGCTGCTTCGCCTGCTGCACGGCCTGATCGCGCCTACGAAGGGAACGATCCTCTGGGCCGGCGCGCCGCAGAGGCCGCGCGCGCAGGCCATGGTCTTCCAGCGCCCGGTGATGCTGCGGCGAAGCGCGCTTGCGAACAGCGAGTACGCGCTCGACGTGAACGGCGTGCGCGGCGAAGAGGCGGCGCGCCGGGCCGCCGAGGCCCTCGATCGCGTGGGCCTCGCTGCTCTCGCGAATCGGCAGGCGCGCGTGCTGTCGGGCGGGGAGCAGCAACGCGTAGCCCTTGCCCGCGCCTGGGCGCTGCGCCCGAAGCTCATCTTCCTCGACGAGCCGACGGCGAGCCTCGACCCCTCGGCCGCGATCGAGGTGGAGCGCAACGTGGGGGAGATCCATGCGGCCGGCACCGCCATCGTCATGACCACCCACAACCTCGGCTTCGCCCGCCGCATGGCCGACGACGTCGTCTTCCTCCATGCAGGGCGGATCACGGAGCAAACGCCCGCGGAACGGTTCTTCCACTCGCCCGCCTCACCCGAGGCGGCCAGATTCCTGAAAGGAGAATTG
>CAMPHL010000163.1 GCA_946885905.1 uncultured Pseudomonadota bacterium
GGTGTCCTGCCCCGTGATTTCTCCGGCATCCGCCCCGGCGGCGCTCCCGGATTCCAGCTCGGCGCGGGTATACGCGGCCTCGACGCCGGCTTCCTCGAGCAGCAGCCCGCGGACATCCTCGGCCACCTTGCCGGCGTCGGCTTTCGCCGATGCGATCGTCGCCTGGTTGAGCATTGCCGAACGCGCCGAGAAGTAGCGCACCCACTCGCCCGGCCCGTACTTCGCCGCGACCGCCTTGTTGAGCCTCGCCAGCGTCCGGCTCCCGCTCTGCTTGCCGGCCTTGCGCCCCAGCGCCAGGCTGTGCTCCGGCGCCGGCATGAAGCCGTGATCGGCCGTGAAGACGGCCACATAGTTTCCGCGGCCCACTTTTTCATCGAGGTGCGCGAAGAAGTCCTGGAGCGCGCGGTCGAGCTGCAGCGCATGGTCGTGCGAGATGCGCGACTCCGCGCCGTACGCGTGGTTCACGTAATCGTGCCCGGACAGGCTCACCGAAAGGATGTCCGGCACATCGTCCGCGCCGAGACCTTCCCCGGCGATCGCGGCGCGCGCGAAGTCGAGCGTGAGGCGATCGGAATAGGGCGACGCAAGGAGCTGCGCGTAGAAGGGCGCAGCCGGCTGGTCGCCCTCGCCGATCGTCTTGGGCAGGGCGCCGCCCTTGACGTACCAGGCCTGGGCCTCGGGCAGCGACTTCGTATACGCCGCCTCGGGCAGCAGCGGCTTCCACTGCGCCTTGAAGTAGCGCCGCGCGGGCTCCGCGCCGTTGAAGTCCGCGACCCACTTCGGATGCTCCTTCATGTAGTAGGTCGAGGAGGCGAAGTGGCCGGTGCTCGTCTGGTACATGTAGGCCGTGCCCTTGTGGCCGGCGGGCAGGATCGCGCCGCGGTCCTTGCCGGAAATCCCGATCACCTTCGAGGTGGGATTCACCGCGCGCAGCACGTCTCCCAGCGTCTCGACCCTGAGGTTCTTCGGGCTGGTCCCGTCGAGCTTCCGGGTCGCATGCCCGATGTATTTGTGCGCCGCATCGCCAGTGCAGTACTCGACCTCCCCCGCGGCATTGCGCCAGGCGTTGCCGATGATTCCGGTGCGGTGGGGATAGGCGCCGGTGAGCATCGTGGCGTGGCCCGGGGCCGTGACCGTGAACGCGTGGCCGTAGTGCGCGTCGGCGAACCATGCGCCCCTGTCCAGGAAGCGCGCGAAACCATCGGGCGCGAGCTGGTCGCGATAGTCCACGAGCTGGCGCTGGGGAAGGCCGTCGACGACGAGGAGCACGGCGAGCCGGGGGAGCGCCGGGGACTCTCCGGCCGTGGGAGACGCGGCGCAGCCGGCCGCGAGCAGCGCCGCGATCGCCACGCCGGGGATTCTTTTCATGACCACCCGGATGGGAGAATGTGCGCTTGAACTCTACCCCAACCCCGCCGCTGGTGAGCGTGGTCATCCGGACCATGGCACGCCCCACGCTCACTCGGGCGCTGGCGTCGGTTTCCGCGCAAACCTGGCGGCCGCTCGAGGTCGTGCTCGTGGACGCCGCGGGAACCGGAAACGCGACGCGCGACTACGCGGACGTTCCCGTGCAGGTGGTTTCGACTTGCGCCCGCCTCGATCGGCCACGAGCGGCCAATGCGGGGCTTGCCGCGGCGCGCGGCGCCTGGATCACGTTCCTCGACGAGGACGACACGGTGGAGCCGGACCATGTGGCGCTGCTCCTGGCCGCGGCCACGCTCGCGGATCTCCCGGTGGCCTACGGGCAGACGCGCCTCATCGGCCCCGGACGGAGTGCAGCGCCTGTTCGGCGGCCCGTTCAGCCGCGCCGCGCTCCTGCGTTCCAACTACATCGCGATCCACTCCGCCCTCTTCAGTCGCGCCTTCGTCGATCGCGGCATCCGCTTCGACGAGTCGCTCGCCACGTTCGAGGACTGGGACTTCTGGCTCCAGCTCTCCGCCGAGACCGACTTCGCCTTCACCGGCAAGGCCACGGCCATCTATCGCGCGGCCGCCGGCGAGTCGGGCGCGGGCGCGGGACCGAACCTCGACCGCGAGGCGGCGCTCGCCCAGCGAAACCGCCTGATGCAGAAGTGGCCGGCCCTTTAGTTGGCCCGTTTCGCTTATTACGACCGGCTGCCGGCCGATTCCCGGCGCACTTACCGCAAGAGCGACTCGATCGATCGCATCGCGGTGCCCGATGTCGCGACCCTGGCGCCGCTCGCCTCGGCGATCGAGCCTGCGCTCGCGAGCGCGGACCGCGCCGCCGTGGAGCGCGCCTGCCAGGCGCTTGTCGACGCCCTCAATGCCCGCCTCGCAACCCCGCGCGTAGTCCTGCGGGTGCTCGAGCGTCGCCCGAGCAACACCGCCGGGGAGCTGCATGGCCTTTACGAGCCCGACGAAGTGACGGGCGGCATCGCGCGCATCACGCTCTGGATGCGCACCGCGAGCCGCGAGCAGGTGGTCAAGTTCCGCACCTTCCTGCGCACGCTCGTGCACGAGGCCTGCCACCACCTCGACTACGAGCTCTTCAAGCTCGCCGAGACCTTCCATACGCAGGGGTTCTACAACCGCGAGTCGGCGCTTGTGAGGGAGTTGCTCGGAGAGGAAAAACCTTCGGAACACGGATGAAGCGGATGAAACGGATAAACACGGATAAGACCGACCTTCGTGGCTGCGTTACCTGGAGGCACGAAGCAAGTCCAGGGTTTATCCGTGTTCATCCGCTTCATCCGTTTCATCCGTGTTCCTGGGGTTTGAGCGTCAACGTGTGCGCCGCAGATATGGCGTCGCGGCGAGTGGGGATCGTGACGTAGTCCACCTTCGCCCAGCGCTCGGCGAAGCTGTCGTACCAGGGCGAGAAGATGTTGCCCGACTGCCCCGTCGACTGCATGAAGAGCGAGCGCTCGAGGTCCGAGAGGTCGTAGATCGCGCGCAGGCTCGCGGCGTGGCGGTTGGCGAAGGGCCGCTCCTCGTCGCGCACGAAGAAGTGGCCGACGTTCACGGTGAAGCTGTCGCCGGGGGTTTCGGGGCTGATGCTGAAGAGCTTCTTGGCCACCGGCACGAAACCGAACGGGCGATGGTCGCTCGCCGCGATGTGGGCGGCGCCCCAGCGCCACGTCGAAGGCTCGCCGTAGCGCTTCGCCAGCTCGTCGGCCGCGAGGTCGAAGGCGGCGCCGGCCAGCGCGGCGCAGGTTTCCTTCCGCTCGGTCTTCACGTTGTCGCACCAGCGGGCAGAGCCGCCCTCGCCCTTCATCACCGCGATCATGAAGGCGCCGCGCTGGTCCCAGGACTCGCGGAACAGCTCGCCCAGCTCGTCGGCGTAAACGAGGCGTGTGAGCTCGCGATACCAGGCGGAGAAAACCAGCGCCGCCGTCGAGTCCACGGCCATCTCGCCTTCCCATCCCTTGAGCGTGCCGAGCGCGAACCGGCCCTCCTTGGTGACCGGCTTGGCCGCGTTGGCCACGGGCAGCAGCTCGCGCGCGATGCGCGAGTGCACGTCCGCCTGCATCTGGCGGAAGGTTTCCATCGAGTGCTTCGGCTGCTGCGCGAGCATCTCCTCGATGCGGTCGGCGCGGAACGGCGAGAACCAGTCCACGGTGAGGAAAGGCTTGTAGCCGGGCGCGACGATCTTGTGGTTGGCGGTCACGATGCGCCCTTCCTTCGGATCCACGTTGGCCGGCAGTTGCTCGAACGGGATGAACCCCTGCCAGTCGTACCTGGCGAGCCATCCCGGCACGGGCACGCGGCCCATCGCCTCGTTGTCGGCGCGCCGCACCGGCACGAGCGCCGGCGCCACGAACCCGATGCGCCCTTCGCGGTCGGCATAGACCACGTTCTGGTGCGGCGCGTGGAAGTCGCGCGTGGCGGCCACGAACTCCTTCGCATTGCGCGCGCGGCTCATCGCGAATCCGGCGCGCGACGCATGGTTGCCGGCGTCGAGCGCCGCCCAGGCGAGCGCGATCACGTGACGCGGCGGCGTGGCGCCGGCGAGGGGCTTCGAAACGTCCGAAAGCACCGGCCCATGACGCGTGGTGCGGACCTGGATTCGCCGCTCCTCGGTCGCGCCCAGCGCGTCCGTGCGGACCTTGATCACTTCCTCGCGCACCTCGAACCGCGCCCATCCCTGCGGCGTGAGGTACTGGCGCGCATCCTTCGGATGCAGGCGCTCGACGAAAAGGTCCTGCGTGTCGCTGTTGGTAGTGGTCATGGACCACGCGAGATGATCGTTGCGGCCAAGGACCACGAAAGGCAGGCAGGGCAGCGTGCCGCCCACGACGTTGCCCGAAGGCGTGGCGATGTGCGCCAGGTACCAGAGTGCCGGCGTCTGGAGCCCGAGGTGGGGATCGTTCGCGAGCAGCGGCTTGCCCGTTTTCGAGCGCGGGCCCGACACCACCCAGTTGTTCGACCCGATCGCTTCCTCGGACGGCGGCGAGAGCGAAAGCAGTGAGCCCGCGGCCCTGTCGAGCTCACGGTAGACGGCGGTGAAGTCCGGCAGCGGCGGCGGCTTGTCCCCGGGATAGGGCGGCAGCAGCTCGGCGGTGCGCTCGGGGCCGAGCTTGCCCATGAAACGCAGGCGTGCCAGCTCGGTGCGCCAGTTGCCCGAGAGGTCCCACGCCATCACCAGCAGCCATCCCATGCTGTCGGCGACCGTCCAGGGCTCAGGGTCGATCCCGAACACGTGGAATTCGACCGGCAGCACGGGCTTCGAGGCGAGCCACGCGTTGATGCCGGCGGCGTAGGCCTCGAAGGCCGCCTTGGTGGAGGCGTCTGCGTTCTGCGCCATGCGCTCGGCGGTGCGCGCCAAGCCGAGCGTGCGCATGAGCCGGTCGTTGTCGTAGGCCGGCCCGCCCATGAGCTCGGCCAGCCGCCCGGCGGCCACGCGGCGCTGGAATTCGAGCTGCCACATCCGGTCCTGCGCGTGCACGTAGCCCAGCGCGAAGAGCGCGTCCGCCTCGCTCTTCGCGAAGATGTGCGGCACGCCCTCCCTGTCGCGGACGATTTCCACCGGCGCCGCGATCCCCTTCACCGCCGCTTCGCCATCGAGCTGCGGCAGCGATCCCTGCAGGTGGAGCCATCCCAGCGCGGCCAGGACGAGCGCCAGGACGAGCGCGGAGGCGAGGACCTTCCCGAGGGTCTTCATCGTAGAATCTTAACCCCGCGATCCGCCCTCACCCCCCTCCATGCGCCGATTCCTGCTCGCCGCGTCCGCGATTGCCGCCCTTTCGTCCGCGACCGCCGCGCCCGTGGACCTCGCGAAACTCTCCCCGGGCGATCGCACGCACGGATTCCGCGTGGAATCGATCTACCTGGACCACCAGGACCGGCCTCTCGGCGCGCGCTTCTTCCATCCGGCCACCGGCTTCCAGCTGCACCTGCTGCAGGTCGAATCGGTGCCGCAGGCCTTCACGTGGGTCAAGAGCTTCGCCACCTCCGACCAGGGCGAGCCGCACACCCAGGAACACCTGCTGCTGCTTCGCGGCAAGGCCGGCCGCACGCTCGCGACCAAGCAGTCGATGACGCTCGTCACGCACAGCGCGTACACCGAGACCTGGCGCACGAGCTACTTCTTCAACACCAACGCCGGCATCGACACCTTCTTCGACGTCTACGCCGAGCAGCAGCACGCGATGCTGCATCCGGACTACAGCGACGGCGAGATCCGGCTCGAGGTGCGCAACTTCGGCGTCACGAGGAACGCGGACGGGACGCTGCGCCTGGAGGAGAAGGGCACCGTCTACAACGAGATGGTGGCTTCGATGGCCAACGGCACGTGGCAGGCGTGGCGCGCGCAGAACCACGCCGTCTACGGCAGGAACCATACGCTCGGGTACAACCAGGGAGGCGAGCCCGCGGCGATCCGCACGATGGCGCCGAAGGACATCCGGGATTTCCACCGGCACTCGCACCACCTCGCCAACATGGGCACGATCGCGGCCTTCCCGAAGTCCGCGGCCCTCGACATGGTGCTCGCCCGCTTCGACCGCATCCTCATGAAGGATGCGCCCGTGGGCGGCAAGCCCCGCGCGGCGGACGACCTCGGGAAGCTGCCCAAGCCGCAGGGCGATCCCGAGGGCGCGATCCGGATGTACGAGTATCCGCACGCGAACGAGCAGCAGCCCAGCCCGCTGGAGATCGTGTGGCCCGCGAACCGGGAGCTCGATTCGGCCGAGCAGCTCATGGCCGAGCTCTTCTTCGCCAGCATCGCCGGCGACGCGACCACGAACCTCTACAAGCTCTTCATCGACGGGCGCACGCGCAGCCTCGACATCGGCGCGCGCTCGGTCGGCGCCGAGGTGGCCGAGTTCGGCGGCCATCCCATCTCGATCTCCTTCACCGACGTGCGCC
>CAMPHL010000164.1 GCA_946885905.1 uncultured Pseudomonadota bacterium
GCGGTGCGGCCGCGAGGATGCGTTCGCCCTCCAGCGCCTTTGCGCGCTCCACGCTGCGCCCCGCGCCGCGTTCCTCGGGTTTCAACTCCACGAGCTCCACGCGCGCCTCGGGAGGCATGCGGCGCGTGTATTCGGTGAAGCCTTCCTGGACCCAACCCGGCGCCTTGTGGCCGACCGCCAGGATCGAGATGCGCACGTCTAGGCTGTGCGTTGGGCGCGCATCACGTGGCGTGCGGGCCGCCGGGAGCAGCCCGCCGCTTGGCACTCGCCGCAGCCTTCGCCCGTGGCTTGCGGGCCGCGACCGGGACGGTGGAGTTCACGACCTTGTCGAAGCGCCCTTCGCCCCAGAGCTCCTCGAGGTTGTAGTACAGGCGAACCGCCGGCTGCATCACATGGGCGACGACGTCGCCGGCGTCGACGAGGATCCACTCGCCCCCGTCCTCGCCCTCGGTGCCCACGAGCGCGCTTCCGGCGTCCTTCAGCGAATCGCGCACGTGGCGGGCGAGCGCCTTGGTCTGGCGCGCCGAGTCCGCGCTCGCCACGATGATCCAGTCGAAGAGCGAGGTGAGCTTCCTCACGTCGATGGCCTGGATGTCGTGCGCCTTGATGTCCTCGAGGGCGGAGATGACGAGCTTCTTCTTGGCAAGCGGTGATAGCGATTTGCTCATGGTTTCGCGTAGAGGCGGTGCGAGCGGATGTACTCGACAACCGGATCGGGAGTGAGATACCTGATGGACTGGCCCTCGGAGACGAGGTTTCGGATGGCCGTGGATGATATCGAGATCGGGGTCATGAAATATGTCATCACCTTGCCGGAGGGCGCCGACAGCTCCTTCGGGTCGAGGGTGATCCGCGGCCAGACTTCCCTGGGGAAGATCCCGGGACCCTTGGCCTGCCAGTTCTCGTCGTTCGCCCGGATGGCCACGACGAAGTGGGCGAGGTCGAAGAGCTCCTGCCAGCGCTGCCAGGTGTCCACCTTCGAAAAGGCGTCGGACCCGGTGAGGAAGACGAGCGATGCGCCGGGTCCGCGTTCGGCGCGGATCTGCGCGAGGGTGTCGCAGGTGTAGGTTTCGCCTTCGCGGCGCAGCTCACGGTCGTCCACGTCCAGCCGGGCGTCGCGGCCGATGGCGAGCTTCACCATCGTGAGGCGCTGGTCGCTCGTGGCGTGCGCCTCTCGTCCACGATGGTAGGGCAGCCCGGCCGGCAGGAAGATCACCTTTTCGAGCTGGAACGCCTCGCCGAGCTCGGTGGCGAGGCGCAGGTGCCCGAAGTGGATGGGGTCGAAGGTTCCGCCGTAAAGGCCGATGGCCGCCATGTACGCTGGATCATAGTGAAAATTCGCCGGCGGTGCGGCGTACGCCGCTCAGGGCCGATCGCGTGGTCCGCCGACGGCGCTCAGGACCGGACCTGCCCGTCGCCCAGCACGATCCACTTCTGCGACGTGAGGCCCTCGAGGCCCACGGGGCCGCGGGCATGGAGCTTGCCGGTGGAGATGCCGATCTCGGCGCCCAACCCGTACTCGAAGCCGTCGGCGAAGCGCGTTGAAGCGTTCACCATCACGGAGCTGGAGTCGACCTCGCGCAGGAATCGCTGCGCGCGCGTCCAGTCCTCGGTCACGATGGCGTCGGTGTGCTGCGAGCCGAACTGCGCGATGTGCGCGATGGCCTCGTCCAGGCCCGGCAGCGTGCTGATCGAGACCACGGGCGCCAGCCACTCGGTGCGGAAATCCTGCTCGGTCGCGTCCTTCAGCTTCTTCACGCCCGCCTTGGCGAGGATCGCCTTCGACTCGGGGCAGCAGCGCATCTCCACGCCCTTGCCGGCGTAGATCTTGCCGATCTCGGGCAGCACCTTCGGCGCGATCGCCTGCGCGACGAGCAGCGTCTCCATCGTGTTGCACGTCCCGTAGCGCTGGGTCTTGGCGTTGTCCGCGATGGCCACGGCCTTCGCGGGGTCGGCGCGATCGTCGATGTAGACGTGGCAGATCCCGTCCAGGTGCTTGATGACGGGCACGCGCGCCTCGCGCGCGACGGCCTCGATGAGGCCCTTGCCGCCGCGCGGCACCACCGCATCCACGTACCTGTCCATGGAAACCAGCGCGCCCACCGCGGCACGATCGGGCGTCGGGACCAGTTGCACCGCGTCCTCTGGCAGGCCCGCGGCCTTGAGCCCGACGGCGATGCACGCCGCGATCGCCTGGTTCGAATGCATCGCCTCGCTGCCGCCGCGCAGGATGCAGGCATTGCCCGACTTGAGGCAGAGGCTGGCCGCGTCCGCGGTCACGTTCGGGCGCGACTCGTAGATCATCGCGATCACGCCGAGTGGCACGCGCATGCGCCCCACGCGGATGCCCGAGGGGCGGCTGCGCAGCTCCGAGACTTCTCCCACCGGGTCGGGGAGTCCCGCCACCTGGCGCACGCCTTCGGCCATGGATTCCACCGCCTTGGCGGTCAGCATCAACCGGTCGATGAACGCATCGTCGCGGCCGGCCGCACGCGCCGCCTTCACGTCGTTCGCATTCGCAGCGAGGATCGCCTTTTCGCGATCGAGGAGCGCCTCGGCGGTCGCGAGCAGGGCGCGGTCCTTCGCACCCGAGGCCGCACGCGCCACCTCGCGGCTCGCGACGCGGGCGCGCTCGCCCATGGCCTGGACGAGAGCTGCGGTATCGAGCGTGGTGTCGTTCATGTGGAAGCGAGCGGGAGAGGCATGCCGGCGATGCCGAGCCCGAGGTCGCCCATTTCCTGCCAGGGATCGCCTTGCTCGACGCCCTTGATCATGCGGTCGATCCGGTGCGCCCGCAACAGCTCCCGATGGAAGGAGGCGGTGTCGTGCGCGCGCGCCGTTTTCTGCAATGCCGCCATGCGTTCCGGGGGAAGGAAGCGCCGCGGCCGCTGGTTGGCCGCCAGCGCCATCATGAGGCGCAGCTCTTCGGTCAGCGTCCAGAGCAGCAGCGGCGCGGGCTCGCCCTCGGCCTCCAGCGACTCGACCACGCGGGCGATCCGGCCCGCATCGCGCGCATGGATGGCCTCGAGCAGGGTGTCGCGGTCGAAGCGCGACACGTCGGTCACCGCTTCGCGGATCGCCTCGAGCGAGACTTCGCCTTGCGGGAGCAGGAGCGCCAGCTTCTCCACTTCCTGCCGGGCGGCGAGGAGGTTGCCTTCCACGCGATCGGCCAGCCACTCGAGCGTCTCGACCGAGGCCCTGTGTCCCTGCCGCGAGAGGCGCTCGGCGAGCCAGCCGGGCAGCTCGTCGCGCGTGACGGCCTTCGCCTCGATCATCACGCCCGCGGCGTCGAGCGCGCCGAACCAGCTCGATTTCTGCTGCTGCCAGTCCATCTCCGGCAGGAGCACGAGCGTGGTGGCGTCGTCGGGAAGCTTCGCGCACCACGCCGCGATCGCCTTCGCGCCCTCGGTGCCCGGCTTGCCCGTGGGCACCCGGATCTCGACCAGGCGGCGCGAGGCGAAGAGCGAGAGGTTCGAGCCGGCCGCGCACAGGCGGTTCCAATCCGCGCCGGGCTCGGCGAAGAACACTTCGCGCTCGGTGGCGCCGGCCTTGCGCGCCGCTTCGCGGATCCGGTCCGCGGCCTCGAGCGCCAGGAGCGCCTCGGGCCCGTGCAGCGTGTAGAGCGGGGCCAGCTCCTTGCGCAGGTGCGCGTCGAGTTGCCGCAGGGCGAGCTTCAAGCGATTTCCTCGGCGTTGCCGTAGATCGTCGCGGCCACGCGATTGCCGCCGGCCTTCTTGGCGCGGCGGAGCGCCTCGTCCGCCGCACCGAGCAGCGCCTCGAAGCCGCGCGTCTTCGGCGTGCCCTGCGCCACGCCCACGCTGATGGTCACCTTTTGCGATTTCGCGATGCGATCGCGCAGGCGCTCCGCGAGCTCGACTCCGCCCTTGCAGTCGGTCATCGGCAAGACGATGGCGAACTCCTCGCCCCCCACGCGCCCGATCGTGTCGATGGCGCGGATGGTTTCCGCGCACGTCCGCGCGACCGCCTGGATCACCGCGTCGCCGGCCGGATGGCCATCCAGGTCGTTGACCGCCCTCAGCCGGTCGATGTCGATCACCAGCGCGCAGATGAGGTTCTGCGTCTTGGGCATCCGCTGCGCGCGCGCGAGCTCTTGCGTCCCCACGTCGATCAGCCGCCGGCGGTTGGCGAGGCCGGTGAGCTCGTCGGTCACGGCCACCCGCTGCAGGGCTTCGTTCGCGGCGCGAAGGTCCTGGCGCGCCCGGGCGAGCGCGAGATGGCTTTGGACGCGCGCGCGCACGATCGCCCTCGTGAGGGGCTTCCGGATGAAATCGATCTCGCCCGGCCCCGGGCCATCGAGCTCCTCGCCTTCGGGTCCGGTGATGAAGACCAGTGAAGCATCGCGCGCGTGATCTCCGGCGCGTAGCCGCGCCCAGGCCTCGCGGGCATCGATGCCCGGCTCGGTCGCATCGACGAGGATCAAATCCGGCCGATGCGCCTCGATCTCCTCGAGCGCGTTCCCGACGTCCGTCGCGAACCTCACGTCCGCAAGGTCCTGGACCATGCCTGCGATGAGGCGACCGTTTCCGGCGGCATCGGCGACGACCAGAATAACCACGCGAGTCACCTCCTCGTCGCTACATGTCGCGCTTGGCAATCGCGACCTGGCGCAGGATCCTGTCGGCCAGCTCCAGTTGCATGTCCTTGAAGAGCAGCTGCTCCTCGGCTTCCTTGGCGATCGGCGCCGCCTCGCTGTAGGTGAGCAGCCGCCGTGCGACCGTCTCGGCGGGCGCGATGACCGGGTCGTCGCGCCCCGGCACCGTCATCTGGTAGCGCACCCGCAGCGTAAGCGCGTGATCGTAGACGCGTCCCGCGCCGGTGATGGTGTTGACGGTCTTGTCGCGGTTCTCGGAAAGGATCGTGAGCGTCGCTTCCGCGCCCTCGGCAGTGGGAAGCACGCGCGTGGCACCCCCGGCGAGCGTGCGCCGGATCTCCTGCGCCGTGGCGCTGGGGCCCGGCACGTGCAGCGACCTGAGTCCCGTCGTGGATTCGCCGCGAAGCTGGAAGCCGCAGCCGGCCAGCAGCAGCGCGAGGACACGGAACGGGGCTGGGGGCTTTCGAGGGGGGGCGACCTTCGATCCGACCCCTGTTAAAAGGGGATGGGATCGAAGGTCGCCCCGGCTCGAAAGGCCCGATTCGCTAGACCACCACATTCACCAGCTTCCCCGGCACCACGACCACCTTCTTCGGCTTCTGCCCGTTCAACCACTTATGCACGCTGTCGTCGGCCAGCGCGACGGCCTCGACCTGTTCGCGGCTCGCCGTCGCCTGCACCATGATGTGGCCGCGAAGCTTCCCGTTGACCTGGACCACGAGCTGGATCTCGTCCTGCACCAGCGCGGCCTTGTCGACCGAGGGCCAGGGCTGGTCCAGCACCCGCGTTCCCGGCCGCAGCTCCGCCCAGAGCGCCGTGCCGATGTGCGGGACGATCGGCGAGAGCATGAGCACGGCGTCCTCGAGAACTTCCTGCGCGACCGCACGCGCGACAGGGCTGCGATCCTTGAGGTCTGTGTAGAGGTTCAGCATCTCGCGGACCGCCGCGATGGCGGTGTTGAACTGCAGGCGCCGGCCATAGTCGTCGGCGACCTTCTCGATGGTCCTGTGCAGCTTGAAGCGCAGGTCCTTGAGCTCCTTGGACAACTCGCCGCCGGCGCAGGGCGCGACCACGCCTGCCGACACGTGCTCGTGCACCATCGTCCAGAGCCGCCGCAGGAACCGGAACGATCCTTCCACGCTCTCGTCCGACCACAGCACGGTGTCGCCGGGCGGGCTCGCCTGCATCACGTAGAAGCGCGCGGTATCGGCGCCGTACTTCTCGATCATGTCCGTCGGATCGACGCCGTTCCTCTTCGACTTGGACATCGTGCCGATGCCGTCGTAGTCGATCGCGCTGCCGTCGGACTTGAGCTTCGCGCCCGTGACGTTGCCTTCGGCGTCGAGCGACATCTCGACCTCGTCGGGGGCGAAATACTCGATCCCACCCTTGTCCGTGCGGCGCGAGAAGATGTGGTTCAGCACCATGCCCTGCGTTAGCAGGTTGGTGAACGGCTCATCCAACTTGATGAGGCCGAGATCGCGCATCGCCTTCACCCAGAAGCGCGCGTAGAGCAAATGCAGGATCGCGTGCTCGATCCCGCCGATGTACATGTCGACCGGGTTCCAGTACTGCGCGCGCTCGTCCACCATGGCCGGCGCATCGGCCGAGGCGTAGCGCAGGAAGTACCACGACGAGTCGACGAACGTGTCCATCGTGTCGGTCTCGCGCCGCGC
>CAMPHL010000165.1 GCA_946885905.1 uncultured Pseudomonadota bacterium
CGTCGGAAAGCAGGACTTGCGCGCGGTGATGAAGGAGCTCGGCATGGTCGAGGGCTTCGACGTGGGCCTGGAGATGTCGGGCGTGCCGACGGCGTTCCGCCAGTTGCTGGACACGATGAACCACGGCGGCAAGGTCGCCCTGCTGGGCATCCCGCCACCCGAGACTCCCATCGACTGGACGCAGGTGATCTTCAAGGGGCTCGTGGTGAAGGGCATCTATGGTCGCGAGATGTACGAGACCTGGTACAAGATGATCGCGATGCTGCAGTCGGGACTCGATCTCTCCCCGATCATCACGCACCGTTTCGACGTGAAGGACTACCTCGAGGGCTTCCGCACCATGGGCTCGGGGCGTTCCGGAAAGGTGGTCCTCAGCTGGACGTGACGCGGGGCCGCCGGCGCGCGGATCTCAGCCCGGCATGTCCGACTCCACCACCAGAGCGACGAAGTGGGGATCCCTCTGCGGTGGGGCTCGGAACAGGTCTTCCGGCTCCTCATCGAAGGCGTCACCGACTACGCCATCGAAAGCGCGGGCGCCGAGCGCCGGCCGGGCGCAATCGATGCAGGCGAGAGTGGTGCGGGGAATGCGGATCACGGCGAGCCGAACCTGATCACGCTGGATTGAATGGTCGGGGCGAAAGGATTCGAACCTTCGACCCCCTGCACCCCATGCAGGTGCGCTACCAGGCTGCGCTACGCCCCGACCGAACCGCAATTATAGCCGAGGCGTGCCCTTCCCCGCCCCGGGGCACTTACTCGGGAATCGCTCCCATCCCGTACACCGCGCGCAACACCGCGCCGGGCCTGCCGAGGGAGGCGAACCACGCGCCGTAGATGTCGCCGATGGCCTGGCTGCGGTAGATGCGGGCCAGCGCGGAGTTGACCTCGATGCGCAGCGCCGGGTCCGTGCGCGGCAGCACGATGGCGTAGGGCTCCATCGAGAGCGGATCGTCCACCAGCGCATATGCCTTCGGGTCCTTCATCTGCCTCGCCATGCCGAGCAGCAGCATGTTGTCGCTCACGAAGGCGTCGACCTCCTTCGCCTCGAGCTTGGCGATGCCTTCTTCACGCGACTTCACGCTCACGACGGAGGCGGTCACCAGCCGCTCCTTGAGCCCCTTCGAAAGCGCCGCCTCGTTCGTCGTGCCGGAGACCGCGGCGATCTTCTTGCCCGCGAGGTCCGCGAGCGCGCGGGCATTGAGCTCCGAGCGCGCGAGGATGCCGGTGCCATCCATGAAGATGTAGTTGGAGAAATCCACCTGCTTCATGCGGCCGAGCGTCACGCTCGACGAGCCGCACTCCATGTCGGCATCGCCCTTCGCGACCGCTTCGAACCGCGTCTGCGTCGTGACCGGAACCCACTTGACCTGCAGGCCCGGGACGCCCAGTTGCGTCTCCAGCTGCGAGATCACGCGCTTGCACAGGTCGATGGAATAGCCGACCGGCTTCTTCTGGTCGTCCAGGAACGAGAACGGGGCCGCATCGGTGCGGTGCGCCACCGCGATGGTCCTGGTGTCCTTGATCCGTTTGACGCGGTCGGCTGGCTGGGCCGAGGCCAAGGCGGGTGCGAGGGCCAGCACGAGGGCGGCCAGGAGGGTACGCGAGGTCAAGGGGCTTCTCCGGGAGGTTCTGGGAACCCCGGAGGATGTCAGGCAGGGTGGGCCGGGACTATTAGACCAAGGTCCCGGTCAAGGGCGATCGAAACCCGGGCCGGCTTGCCCACTGCCGGGCGATGGCCCTAGCGCTCGAGCATCTTGAGGATGCTCTTGAGCTCCTTGCGGATGTTGCCGGGAGAGATCGGCTGCGGGACCGTCATGGTCTTGTGCTGGCCGGTGGCGCTTGCCCAGCCGGTGGCGCCGGCGGGCTCCTCGAGGCGGTTGCGGGCGCCGTTGATGGTGAAGCCGTGCTCGTAGAGCAGCTCGCGGATCCGGCGGATCAGCAGCACCTCGTGATGCTGGTAATAACGCCGGTTTCCCCGCCGTTTCAGGGGCTTGAGCTGAGTGAACTCCTGCTCCCAGTAACGGAGCACATGCGGCTTGACCCCGCACAACTCGCTCACCTCACCGATCGTGAAGTAGCGCTTGGCCGGGATCGCCGGGAGGTCAGTCGTCGCCCGGTTCTCCATGGCCATTGAAGGACTTCTCCACCAGGCTCTTCAGCTTTTGGCTCGCGTGAAAGGTGACTACGCGCCGCGCGGTGATGGGTATTTCCTCCCCGGTCTTCGGGTTACGCCCCGGGCGCTGCGGCTTCTTCCTCAGTTGGAAGTTGCCGAACCCCGAGAGTTTCACCATTTCGCCCCGCTCCAGGGCGATCCGGATCTCCTCGAAGAACGATTCGACCATGTCCTTGGCCTCGCGCTTGTTCAGCCCGACCTTCTCGAACATCAGGTCCGCGAGCTCGGCCTTGGTGAGGGTAACTTTGTCTTTCACGTGCGCGGCTTGGCTTGGAATTCTTGATTGATTTGCTCGCGGACGGAAGCCATGACGGCTTCCACCTCGGAATCTGTCAAAGTCCTGTCAGTATCCTGCATAACTATCCGTAGGGCAAGGCTTTTTTGCCCAGGCTCGACCCCCTTGCCGCGGTATTGATCGAACACTTCGACCTCCCGGACGAAGGCCGGAACGCGCCTGCGGACCGACTCCAGGATGGCCCCGGCGGCGGTCTTTTCCGACACCAAAAAGGCGTAGTCGCGGCGAACGGCCGGCATCCGCGAGACCCCCTGGAAACGCGGCGCGGAGCCTTCCTGCAGGGGCTGGACGAGTAGCTCGAACAGCACGGGGGCCGAAGGTAGCTCGCTGGCTTGTTGGAGCCTCGGGTGCAGTTCCCCGACCATGCCCAGCACACGCCCGCCCGACTTCACGACCGCGCAGCGTCCGGGATGGCAGGCGGGATGGGCGAAGGACTCGAACACCAGTTCGATGTCGCCGGCCAGCGCCTCGACGTCGCCTTTCACGTCGAAGAAGTCGACCGGGACGCCCTTGGGGTTTGCCCATTGGTCGGGGGCGCGGGTGCCGTACGCCAGGCCGGCGATCCGCTCCGGTTGTACGGCGGCATCCGCGGCCGAAGCTTCGAAACAGCGGCCGATCTCGAAAATCCGCACCCAGTCCTCGCCACGGTTCAGGTTCCCGCGCAGCACTTCCACGAGGCCCGGGATCAGCGTCGTGCGCATCACGCTCATGTGGCTCGCGATGGGGTTGGCCACGCGCACCGGGTTGTCGTTGGCGGCGAAGTCGCGCTCCCACTCCGCGGGGACAAAGCTGTAGGTGACGACCTCCTGGTAGCCGAGCGCCGCGGCGGCATGGCGCAGGTCGAAGCGGCTGCGGCGTCCTTCGCGCAGCGGGAGCATCGGCACCGAGGCGCGCGGCGCCACCGCCGGCACGTGCTCGTACCCGTGGATGCGGGCTACTTCCTCGACGAAATCTTCCTCGATCGCCAGGTCGAACCGCCAGGTGGGTGGCGTCGCGCCGAGCGTGCCGTCGTTGCGCCTTTCGACGCGGCATTGCAGGCGTTCGAGGATCTGCACCATCTCGCCGTCGGCGACTTCGTAGCCGATCAACGCGCGCACGCGCATGGGACGCACGGTGACCGGTTTGCGCACGGGAAGCTCGCCGCTCGCGTAGGAAACGGGGCCGGCCTTGCCGCCGCAGACCTGCAGGGTCAACGCGGTAGCGCGCTCGAGCGCGGCCGCGGTGCCGCCGGGGTCCACGCCGCGTTCGTAGTGGTATGCGGCATCGCTCGTGAGCGCGAGCTCGCGCGCCTTGCCCTGCACCGCGGCCGGGGCGAAATAAGCCGCCTCGAAGAACACGTCGGTCGTCGCATCGCCCACCATCGTCGCGTGCCCGCCCATTACGCCGCCCAGTGCGACCGGACCGCCCTCGTCGGTGATCGCGAGGAGGCCCGGGCGATATTCGACGTCCTGCTCGTTCAAGAGCTTCACGCGCTCGCCCGGCCCCATGAAGCGCACGCCGATCGATCCGCGCAGCTTCGCATCGTCGAAAGCGTGCATCGGCTGGCCGCGTTCCAGCATCACGTAGTTGGTGATGTCCACGAGCGGGCTGATGGCGCGCAGCCCGGCGCGCTCCAGGCGGCGCACCATCCAGGCCGGCGTCTTCGCGCGCGCGTCGACGCCGCGGACGATGCGGCCGTAGTACTGGCCGCAGGCCTTGGGCTCGCTGATCGAGACGGCGCGCGTGTCCGGGATGGCGGCAGGCACTGCGGCCACTTCGGGCAGGGTGAGCTTGCGGCCGAGGATCGCGGCGAGGTCGCGCGCGATGCCGTGCATCGAGAGGCAGTCGCCGCGGTTGGGCGTGAGCTTGAGCGTGAGGTAGACGTCGTCGAGCTCCAGCACCTCGCGGACGTCGCGCCCGATGGGAGCATTGGCGTCGAGCACGAGCAGGCCCGCGTGGTCGTCCGACAACCCCAGCTCGCGCGCCGAGCAAAGCATCCCGTTCGACTCCACGCCGCGCAGCTTCGCCTTCTTGATCTCCAGGCCCGGCAGCTTCGCGCCTATGAGCGCGGCCGGCACCTTCTGCCCCTCGGCCACGTTGGGGGCCCCGCAAACGATCTCGAGCAGCTCGCCGGTGCCCACGTCGACCCTGGTGATGCGCAGCTTGTCCGCATCGGGGTGCGGCGCCACGCTCTTCACCTGGCCCACGACGATGCCCGAAAAAGCCGCGGCGACGGGCGAAATCTCCTCGACCTCGAGGCCGCCCATCGTGAGGGCATGGGCGAGCTTCGCCACCGGGACGTCCCCGATGTCGACGAGCTCGCGCAGCCAGTTGAGGGAGGCTTTCATCGGAATTGCGCCAGGAATCGCAGGTCGTTTTCGAAGAACAACCGCAGGTCGTTCACGCCGTACTTGAGCATCGCGAGCCGATCGAGGCCCATGCCGAACGCGAAGCCCGAGTACTTCTCCGGGTCGATGCCGCCGTTGCGAAGGACATCGGGGTGGACCACGCCGGCCCCTGCGACCTCGAGATAGCCCACCTCGCCGTCCTTGCGCGTCCACTCCATGTCGATCTCGACGCCGGGCTCGACGAACGGGAAGTACGAGGGACGGAAGCGGATGCCGATGTCGTCGCGCTCGAAGAACGCGCGGCAGAACTGCGTGACCGTACCCTTGAGGTCCGCGAGGCTGATGCCCGCGTCGACCCACAGGCCCTCGACCTGGTGGAACATCGGCGAGTGCGTCGCATCGTGGTCCTTGCGATAGACGCGCCCGGGACAGATGATCCGCACCGGCGGCTCGTGCGATTGCATCCAGCGGATCTGCACGGGTGAAGTCTGCGTGCGCAGGACGTTGTCCGTTCCCTCGATGTAGAACGTGTCCTGCATGCTGCGCGACGGATGGTCGGGGAACATCCGCAGGGCCGTGAAGTTGTGGAAGTCATCCTCGATCTCGGGGCCGTCGGCGACCTCGAACCCCATGGAGGCGAAGAGCTTCTCGACCTGTTCCTGCGCGCGCGTGATGGGGTGCAGGCCTCCGGCCCCCTGGCGCCGGCCGGGCAAGGTCACGTCCACGCTCTCGGCGGCCAGGCGGCTGTCCAGCTCCTTCGAGAGGATCCGATCGCGCAGCGACTGGATGAGGGCCTCGATCTTCGCCTTGGCCTCATTGATGGCCGCGCCGGCGCGGGGCCTTTCCTGCGCCGACAGCTTGCCCAGGCCCTTCAGCAGGTCGGTGAGCGCGCCGGCCTTGCCCAGGAAGCGCGCCTTGGCCTGCTCGAGCTCGGGGACGCTCGTCGTGGCATCGAAGGTCGCCTTGGCATCGGCGACGATCTTCGCCAGGACGGTTTCAAGTGACGGGGAGGTCATCGTTCCTTCTTCGTTTCCTGAAAACAAAAGGGGGCTCTTGCGAGCCCCCTGTCCTGCTTTTTTACGTCTTGCTCAGGCCCCGAGGCTCGCCCTGGCCTGCTCGACGAATTTGCCGAATGCGGGCTTGTCGAACACCGCGAGGTCGGCGAGGACCTTGCGATCGACCTCGATGCCGGCCTTCTTGAGGCCCGCCATGAACTGGCTGTAGGTGACGCCGGCTTCACGGGCGCCCGCGTTGATGCGGGTGATCCAGAGCGCGCGGAACTCGCGCTTCTTGTTGCGGCGGTCGCGGTAGGCGTACTGCCCCGCCTTCATCACCGCCTGCTTGGCGATCTTGAATACGTTCTTGCGGCGGCCGCGGAACCCCTTGGCCTGGTCCAGGACCTTCTTGTGGCGCGCGCGCGCCGTGACTCCACGTTTTACGCGAGGCATGGTGGCGGCTCCTTA
>CAMPHL010000166.1 GCA_946885905.1 uncultured Pseudomonadota bacterium
GAAGAAGATCGGCGCGGCCGCCGAGAAGGTCATCTCGGCCCAGCCCGGTTCGTTCTACGCGTCCCAGGCGGCGCTCATCGCGGCCAAGGCGGCGTTCGACGCCGGCAACCTCGACCAGGCGCGCAAGCACCTGGAGTGGGTGATGGACAAGGGCGCGGACGTGCATCGCGGCGTGGCGCGCGTGCGGCTCGCCGCCGTGCTGCTCGAGCAGAAGAAGCACGACGAGGCGCTCAAGGTCCTCGACGCCAACAAGGAGCCCGGCTTCGCGGCGCTCGTGGCCGACATGCGTGGCGACGTGATGCTCGCGCAGGGCCGCCTGGACGAGGCGCGCGCCGCATACCGCCTCGCGATCGAGAAGTCCGATGCGCGCAATCCCGTGAAGGGCATCGCGCAGACCAAGCTCAACGCGCTCGGGGGCGGGCAATGATCGCGCGCCCGCTGGCAACGGCCGTCGTGGGGCTGGCACTCGCGACCGGCCTCGCCGGCTGCGGCTCGTGGAACCCCTTGGTATGGGTGGGCATCATGAGCGACAACGAGCCGAACAAGCCGACGCCGCTCGGACCCGTGACGGGCAAGGTGCTGCCCAAGGCGGTGTGGATCTCCCAGGTCGGCAAGGCGAGCGGATTCGGCTTCCGGCCCGACGTGCAGGACGGCCGCATCTACGCCGCTTCCGAAGAAGGCGCGGTGGTGACGCTCGAGGAGGAGTCCGGCAAGATCGTGTCGCGCGTCGACACCAAGAAAAAGCTTTCGAGCGGCATCGAGGCGGGCGAGGGCCGCCTCATCGTCGGCACGCTCAAGGGCGAGGTGCTCGCGTACGACGCGGCTACCGGCAAGGAAGTCTGGACGAGCTCGGTGGCGGGCGAGGTGATCTCGCCCGCGGCCATCTCGCGCAAGACCGTGGTGGTGCGCACCGCCGACGGGCGCATCTTCGGGCTGGCGATCGAGGACGGCAAGCGCCGCTGGGTGTTCCAGCGCCCGATGCCCGCGCTGCTGCTGCGCAGCGAATCGGGCGTGAAGGCGATCGACCAGAACGTGGTCGCGGGCTTCGCCAACGGCAAGATGATCGCCCTCGACATCGCCGACGGCACGCTCGTCTGGGAGGTCACCGTCGCGCAACCGCGGGGCGCGACCGACCTCGAGCGCATCACCGACGTGGCAGGCCTGCCGATCGTGGATGGCGCCAACGTCTGCGCGGCGGCCTTCCAGGCCAAGGTCGCCTGCTTCGAGATCCAGTCGCGCAACCAGATCTGGTCGCGCGAGCTGTCCACGGCGCTGCCGCTGGCCAACGATGCGCGCTACGTGTACGTGGTCGACGACAAGGGCGCAGTCCAGGCCCTCGACAAGGGCAGCGGTGCGTCCGTGTGGAAGCAGGACAAGCTGCTCTACCGCAGGCTCACGGCCCCGCTCGTGGTCGCGGGCGTCGTGGTGGTGGGCGATGGTTTCGGCTACCTGCACGTGCTCTCGACCGAGGACGGTTCGCTCGTGGGGCGCCTCGCCACCGACGGCTCGGCGATCCTCTCGATGGTGCCCGCGGCGGGCGGCGTCGTGGTGCAGACGGCCAAGGGGGCTGTCGCGCTGGTGCGGTTCTAGCGCTGGTGCGCTTTTAGAAGGAAGAAGGCAGGAACACGGATGAACACGGATGAAACGGATAAAGACGGATAAAGCCTGCCTGCGCCAAACGCAGCCACGAAAACAATTATTGGGGTTATCCGTGTTCATCCGTTTCATCCGTTTCATCCGTGTTCCTGCCTGCTGGTTTCCAAAAACTGAATGAAACCCACCGTAGTCCTCGTCGGGCGGCCGAACGTCGGCAAGTCGACCCTCTTCAACCGCCTCACGCGCTCCCGCGACGCGCTCGTGGCCGACCAGCCCGGGCTCACGCGCGACCGCCACTACGGCCGCGGGCGGATGGGCGAGAAGCCTTTCATCGTCGTGGACACCGGCGGCTTCGAGCCGGTGAATGCCGAGGGCGTCTACGTCGAGATGGCGCGCCAGGCGCGCGAGGCCATCGCCGAGGCCGACGTCATCATCTTCGTGACCGATGGCCGCGCGGGCCTGGCACCCCAGGACAAGCGCATCGCGCAGCAGTTGCGTGAAGCGCGCGCGCCGGTCTTCCTCGCGGTCAACAAGACCGAAGGCATGCGCGAGGAAGTCGTGACGGCCGAATTCCACGAGCTCGCCCTGGGCGAGCCCCATGCCATCTCCGCCGAGCACGGCGAGGGCGTGCGCAGCCTCATCGCCGACGCGCTCGAGCCCTTCGAACCCGAGAGCGCGCAGGAGGAGGTTGCGGACCATCCGCGCGTGGCCATCGTCGGCCGTCCGAACGTCGGCAAGTCCACGCTCGTCAATCGCCTGCTGGGCGAGGAGCGCGTCATCGCCTTCGACCAGCCCGGGACCACGCGCGATGCGATCGAGGTCGAGCTGGAATGGGAAGGGCGCCGCTACACGCTCATCGACACCGCGGGCATCCGGCGCAAGGGCAAGGTGTTCGAGGCGGTGGAGAAGTTCTCGGTCGTGAAGACGCTGCAGGCGATCGAGCGCGCCCATGTCGTGGTGCTCATGGTCGACGCGGAATCGGGCATCGCCGAGCAGGATGCCCACATCGCGGGTTACATCCTCGAGGCCGGGCGCGCGCTCGTGGTGGCCGTCAACAAGTGGGACGCGGTGCCCCCGGACCAGCGCGAGGACGTGATCGACGGCCTCGAGAGGAAGCTCCAGTTCCTCGCCTTCGCCGAGTTCGCACGCATCTCCGCGCGCCACGGCACGGGCATCAAGCCCCTGCTCAAGTCGGTGGACTGCGCATTCGCCGCCGCGATGGCGAAGCTGCCGACTCCGCGGCTCACGCGCGTGCTCCAGGATGCCGTTACGCAACAGCAGCCGCCGCGCGACGGGCGCTTTCGCCCGAAGATGAAGTACGCGCACCAGGGCGGATCGAATCCGCCGGTGGTCGTGATCCACGGCAGCGGGCTGGACGGCGTGAAGATCCCGTACAAGCGCTATCTCGAAAACACGTTCCGCGACGCTTTCAAGCTCAAGGGGACCCCGATGCGCATCGAGTTGAAGTCGAGCGTGAATCCCTTCGAAGGCAAGCGTAAGCCCTTGACGGAAAAGCAGGATGCGCAGCGCCGGCGGCGCAAGATCATCAACAAGCGCCGCTACGGGTAAGGAACTCGCTCCATCCGACGCTGTCGGTCGGACGTAGGTGGCATAATTGATGCGTAGTCAAGTACGGCCCGGCATAGACTGGGACAACCCGCTTCACAAAAGGGGACAACAATGAGCAACAAGGGTCAGCTTCTCCAGGATCCCTTCCTCAACACCCTCCGCAAGGAACACGTTCCGGTCAGCATCTACCTCGTGAACGGCATCAAGCTGCAGGGCCAGATCGAATCGTTCGACCAGTACGTCGTGCTTCTCAAGAACACGGTGACCCAGATGGTATACAAGCACGCCATCTCCACCGTGGTGCCGGCGCGTCCGGTATCCGTCCCGCTTGAGCATCCGCAAGACTCCTGAGCGCCCGCGCGCGGTTCTCGTAAGCCTCGACATCGGCGCGAAGGACGACGGCGAGCGGGCCGCCGAAGCCGCGCGCCTGGTCGACAGCGCCGGGGCCGAGGTCGCCGAGGTGATCCGCGGACGGCGCGACCGGCCCGATGCCAAGACCTTCGCGGGCTCGGGCAAGGTGGACGAGATCCGCGATTGCCTGGGCCTGCACGACGCGCAGATCGTGGTCTTCGACCGCGAGCTGTCCGCCGCCCAGGTGCGCAACCTCGAACGCGCTCTCTCCGAAGGCGGCAAGGAAGTGCTGGTTTACGACCGCACCGACGTGATCCTCGACATCTTCGCGCAGCGTGCCCGCTCCCACGAGGGCAAGCTCCAGGTCGAGCTGGCCCGCCTCGAGCACCTGTCCACGAGGCTGGTGCGGGGCTGGACCCACCTCGAGCGCCAGCGCGGCTCGCTCGGGAAGACGGGCGGCCCGGGCGAGAAGCAGATCGAACTGGACCGCCGCATGATCGGCGAGCGCGTGAAGAAGCTGAAGGAGCGCATCGCCAAGGTCGGCCGCGTGCGCGAAACGCAACGTGCCCGCCGCGCGCGCTCGGGGGTTCTGCGCGTCGCGATCGTGGGCTACACGAACGCGGGCAAGACCACGCTGTTCAATCGCCTCGCCCAGTCGAAGGGCTACGCCGCCGACCAGCTGTTCGCGACGCTGGACACCACGACGCGCCGCGTCTACCTGGGCGAGGGCGCGCAGATCACGATCTCGGACACGGTGGGATTCGTGCGCGAGCTGCCGCACATGCTGGTGGACGCCTTCCGGGCGACGCTCGAAGAGAGCGTGGAGGCGGACCTGCTCCTGCACGTGGTCGACGCGGCGAGTGCCACGCGCGACGAGCAGATCGCGGCGGTGAACACCGTGCTCGAGGAGATCGGCGCCCGCGCCGTGCCGCAGATCGTGGTCTTCAACCAGATCGACCGCGTGCCCGGCATGCACCCCGAGGTCATGCGCGACTCTTCTGGTAACATTTTGAATATCAAGGTAAGTGCGTTGACGGGGGCCGGCATCGACGGCCTGCGGGACGCGCTCGCCGAAGTCGCCCGCAACGAAGGCTCGCTGCCCACCGCTGCTTGAAGCAGCTGGGGTTGGCCGCCACTTGATCAACTCCCGACCCTCTCCCTGACCCTCTCCCCAAGGAGAGGGGAAAACGCCAAGACAATGCCCCCGCCGAACGACGGTCCGCCGGACCTCGACGAAATACTCAGGAAACTGCAGCAGAAGATCACGGGCCTCTTCGGCGCCCGCCCGCGCCCGGAAGGCCCGCGGCTGGGCGGCGGCCAGATGCCCGGCATGGGCGCCGCCATGGGCGGAGGGCTCATCTTCATCGTCCTGCTCATCGTGGCCGTATGGCTCGCGAGCGGCTTCTACATCGTGGAGGAAGGCCGCCGCGGCGTGGTCCTGCGCCTGGGCCGCTACCTCGAGACGACCATGCCGGGGCCGCGCTGGCACGTCCCGTATCCGATCGAGTCGGTCGAGGTCGTGAACGTGGCGGGCGTGCGCACCGTGGAAGTCGGCTACCGCGGCACCTCGAGGAACAAGGAGAAGGACGAGGCGCTCATGCTCACGGACGACGAGAACATCGTCGACGTGCAGTTCGCCGTCCAGTACACGTTGAAGAGCCCCGAGGACTTCCTCTTCAACAACCGCAATCCCGAGGACAACGTGCGCCAGGCCGCCGAGACATCGATCCGCGAGGTGGTGGGCAAGAGCAAGATGGACTTCGTGCTCAACCAGGGGCGAAGCGAGATCACGGCGCGCGTGAAGGTATTGATGCAGCAGATCCTCGATCGCTACAAGACCGGCATCAACATCACCACGGTGAACCTGCAGAACGTCCAGCCGCCGGACCAGGTCCAGGCCGCCTTCGACGACGCGGTGCGCGCGGGCCAGGACCGCGAGCGCTCCAAGAACGAGGGCCAGGCGTATGCCAACGACGTCGTGCCCAAGGCGCGCGGCGTGGCCGCGCGCCTGATCGAGGAAGCCAACGGCTACAAGCAGAGCGTGGTGAGCACGGCCCAGGGCGATGCCTCGCGCTTCCGGGCGATCCTCACCGAGTACGAGAAGGCGCCGCAGGTGACCCGCGAGCGCATCTACCTCGACACCATGCAGCAGATCCTGGGCTCCACCAGCAAGGTGATCGTGGACCAGAAAGGCGGGCAGAACCTGCTGTACCTTCCGTTGAACGAGCTCATGCGCATGAGCGGACAGGCCGGCGCGGAGGCGCGGGTGTCGACGGCGGAGACGGTGCAGGCACCCGTCCCGGAATCGATCCCATCGCGGCGCGACAGCCTGCGCTCGCGCGAACGGGAGGCCGCACGATGAGGCGCAGCACGGGAATGGTGACGATCGGGCTGCTGGTGCTGGCCCTCGTGATGGCAATGAGCCTCTACACGGTGGACCAGCGCAAAGCCGCCATCAAGTTCCAGCTGGGCGAAGTGGTCGCGGTGCAGACCCAGCCGGGCCTGTACTTCCTGGTGCCGGTGCTGCAGAACGTGCGCCTGTACGACACGCGCATCCAGACGCTGGACGCGCGCGACCCCGAACGCTTCCTCACGAGCGAGAACAAGAACGTGAAGGTCGATTCGTTCGTGAAGTAGCCGTGGGGGGCGCGCGCGGCCAGCGTGTGGGTGGGGGTGTGGTACTGGCGGAGGTTCTGCAGCACCGGCGCCAGGTCGGACAGGCGCGG
>CAMPHL010000167.1 GCA_946885905.1 uncultured Pseudomonadota bacterium
GACGCGAGCGCCTGGCTGCAGTCGCCAGCGAAGTCGACGAGGATGTACTCGTTGTCGCTGGAGTGTGCGCCGAAGCCGCGCAGGCCGAAGCCCTCGACCACCGCGCCGCGTGCCGCGAGGCCGGCGAAGGCGGCATCCGTGCCGCCGCCGGTGCTCGCCGTGGCGACCCTGAGCGACTTGCCGAGCTCCCTGTAGATCTCCTGGCCGTGCGTGGCGAAGGCGACCGACGCCGGCGGCGCCTCGAGCGGCGGCCGGCGGCGGTCGAACACCACCTCGATCCGCGTGCCGGGAAGCAGCTTCGACTTCACCTGCTCGCGCACCTTCGCCTCGATGCCCTCGAAGTCGGCGACCTTGCGCACGCGGATGTCGGCCATGGCGGAGGCATCGGCCGGGATCACGTTGCGGTTGGTCCCGGACCTGGAGATGGTCCAGTTCATCTTCACGCCCCTGGCCGGATCGGAGAAGTCCCTCATCTGCAGGATCTGGTGCGAGAGCTCGTAGAGGGCGTTCACGCCGCGTTCCGGCGCCGAGCCCGCGTGCGAGGCCTTGCCCTTCACCTTGATGGTCACGCCCGCGATGCCGGCGGTGGCCAGGCGCAGCTGGTCGGTGTTGGGCCCGCCGCCGCCCTCGAACGACATCACCGCGTCGTGCTCCGCGCCCAAGCGCGTGATGAGGGCGCGGTGGCCGGGCGAGCTGATCTCTTCGTCCGGGTTGATGAGCGCCGTGATCGTGCCGTATTCGTCGAACTTCATGTCCTGGAGGATCCGCAGCGCGTGCAGGATCAGCGCCACGCCCTGCTTGTCGTCGGCGATGCCCAGGCCGTAGGCCTTGCCGCCGTCGACGCGGAAGGGCTGCTGCACGCCCATGCCGGGGAGGTACACGGTGTCCATGTGCGCGAGCATCAGCAGCTTCTTCTTGCCCTTGCCCCTGAACGTGGCGCGCACCGCGCGCCCGATCTTCTCGGGCGTGTCCTCCATCCGGTAGACCTCGGCGGGCTCCACCAGCTCGACCTCCCCGCCCGCCGCCTCGAGGCGCGCGGCGATCACCTGGGCGATCTTCTCCAGGCCTTCGGGGTCGCGGCTGCCCGACTCGATCGCGGTGAGCTCCTTCAGCGTGTCGAGGAAGGGCTGCTTGTGGGCGCGCACCTGGGCGAGCACGGGCTCGACCGGCTGCGCGAGGGCCGTCGCCGCGGCGAGCAGGCATGCAGTCGCGGCGGCGGACACGGTCGTTCCCATCATCAGACTCCCTGCTTGAGGCTCGCGGTGATGAAGTCGTCGAGGTCGCCATCCAGCACGGCCTGGGTGTTGCCGACCTCGTGGTTGGTCCGCAGGTCCTTGATGCGCGACTGGTCGAGCACGTAGCTGCGGATCTGGTGCCCCCAGCCGATGTCGGTCTTGGTGTCCTCGAGCTTCTGCTTCTGCTCGTTCTGCTTGCGCAGCTCCAGCTCGTAGAGCCTCGCCTTGAGCATCGCCATCGCCTCGGCGCGGTTCCTGTGCTGCGAGCGGTCGTTCTGCGAGGACACGACGATGTTGGTCGGCAGGTGCGTGATGCGTACCGCCGAGTCGGTCTTGTTCACGTGCTGGCCGCCGGCGCCCGAGGCACGGTAGGTGTCGATGCGAAGGTCCGCGGGGTTGATTTCGATCTCGATCGTCTCGTCGACCTCGGGATACACGAACACGCTCGCGAACGAGGTGTGGCGGCGGGCGTTCGAGTCGAACGGCGATTTGCGAACCAGCCGGTGGATGCCGGTCTCGGTGCGCAGGTACCCGTAGGCGTACTCGCCGGAGACCTTGAGCGAGGCGCTCTTGATCCCCGCGACCTCGCCCTCGGAGATCTCGAGCAGCTCGTAGCCGAAGCCCTTCTTGTCGCAGTACTTCGAGTACATGCGCAGCAGCATCTGCGCCCAGTCCTGCGCCTCGGTGCCGCCCTGCCCGGCGTTGATGTCGAGGAAGCAATTGTTCGGGTCCATGGGGTGCGCGAACATCCGCCTGAACTCCAGGCCCTCGACCAGCCGGCCGATCCCGGCGACGTCCGCTTCGACGCCCTCGAGCGTCGCGTCGTCGGATTCCCCCCGGGCGAGCGAAAAAAGCTCCCCCGAGTCGGCGATGCCGGCATCGATTTTCTCGATGGTGGCAAGCGTTTCCTCGAGCGAGCGGCGTTCCTTGCCGAGCTCCTGCGCCTTCTTCGCGTCGTCCCAGACCCTGGGGTCCTCGAGCGCGCGGACGACTTCGATCAGGCGCGACTTCTTCGCGTCGTAGTCAAAGATACCTCCGGAGCTGCGCCGTGCGGGCGGCGAGGTCCTGGAGGTTGCTCTGGATGAGGTTGACGCGGTCGGCTTCCATGGCGGCGGGCGAAAAGCGCAATTATACGTGCGCGCCTGCACCGTACGGACCATGCCCGCGCAGCGTGCCACGCAAAGCGGCGGCGGCATGGTCATGCATCGCAGCAGAGCCGAGGTGGCGGATGAGCGCGACGATGGTGGCGAAGGGATTGCTGAGCTGGGTGCCCGGCGTCCAGCGGGCGTTTTACGACCGCAAGGCGGCGCACGGAACGGGCTCGGCGGAATACTGCTACGGGGTCTGGATAAAGCACCTGGCGCTCCGGGGCGCGGCCGGCATGCCCGCACCGACGGGCACGGTGCTCGAATTCGGCCCGGGAGAGTCGATCGGGACGGGCGTCGCGGCACTCCTTTCGGGCGCCGAGCGCTACATGGCCCTCGACGCCGTCGCGCACATGCGACCCGAAGCCAACCTGGCCATCTTCCACGAGCTCGTGCGCCTCTTCCGCGAGCGCGCCCCGCGGCCGAAGGCCGGGTTCCCGCCCTTCGACCAATACCTGGATGCCCGCCTTTTCCCCTCGAGCGTGCTCGACGAGGGAACGCTCGAGCGCGCGCTCGCCCCCGAGCGGCTCGAGCGCATCGAACGCGCGGTGCGCGCGGTCGGCACCCCGCGGCCCGACCCGTTGCTGCGCTACCACACCTGGACCCAGTACCATCCCGTCGCCGACGCATCGGTGGAGCTCGCTTTCTCGCACGTGGTGCTCAACCACGTCTCGGACCTCGAAGGCTTCTACCGCATGTGCGGAGCGTGGGTGAAGCCCGGCGGTTGGATGTCGCACCAGGTCGACTTCACCTGCCTCGGAACCGCGAAGGAATGGAACGGCCACCGGGCTTATGGCGACTTCACCTGGAAGATCGTGCGGGGGAACCGGCCCTACTTCGTGAACCGCGAGCCGGTGCAGACCCATCTCGACCTGCTCGACCGCAACGGCTTCGACGTCCTGCAGCTGATCCGGGGACGCAGGCCCGGAGGCATCCCGCGCGCGCGCCTGGCGCCGCGCTACCGCGCCATCTCGGACGAGGACCACGAGACCCAGACGGGCTTCATCATCGCGCGCCGCCGGCCGGCCGCCGGTTGTATCGCCGCGGCGAGGGGGACATAACCGGCATCAACAAGAAACACACTCGCCGGCGCATACCCCATTCCCATCTTCGGAAGGAGACGTTGATGCGCCGAGCGTATTGGCCGCCAGGTTGAAGAGCAGGTAGCCGCCCTCGTTGCGCTGCACCGATCCCAGCACGAAGCCCCTCCGGTCGAAGCTCTGCCCGTAGGGCACGATCGTGCCCAGGGCGAGGGGCGCCCATCACCAGCTGGATCCAGGCGAACACACGGGGTCGCTGTATGCCTCGATGCGGTCGCGGATGTAAAAGCTGCCGAGCTCGAGGCCCAGGATGAAGGCCGAAAGCCTCACCGAGGAAGAGCTTCAGGTAGTGCGACCAGATGGACTCGTAGATGAGCCCGGCGAAGCCCGAGAGCGCGAAGAGCGCGTACAGAGCGCGGGTCAATCGTCTCGCTCCAGGTGGGGCGGCGGAATCCGGATTATCGGGGCCTTACAAAAGTAACAAGCGCTCCGCCGGCGCCGCTTGGGACGGCAGTCCGCTCCCACGTAACATGCCGGCATCGCTCGGGAGATGGCGGCCATGGAATCGCTGCTGCATTTCGTCTGGGGTGCCCTGCCAGGCTCGCCGTTGCCTGCGACCTACGACCTGTCCCTGGTCGTGCTCTCGTACATCGTGGCCTCGCTCGCCGCCTACACCGCGATCGACCTCGCCGGCAGGGTGGCCGAGTACCGTTCCGAGCCGCGGCGCGCGGCCGCGTGGCTCGGTGGCGGAGCCTTCGCGATGGGTGCCGGCATCTGGTCGATGCACTTCGTGGCCATGCTCGCCTACAAGCTCCCGATCCCGGTGCGCTACGAAGCGTGGACCACGCTCGCCTCGATGGCCGCGGCGATCGCCACCTCGGGCTTCGCCCTGTTCATCGTGACCCGTCCCCGGCTCTCCTGGACGCGCCTGCTCTTCGGCGGGGCGGTGATGGGCGTGGGCATCGGCACCATGCACTACACGGGCATGGCGGCGCTGCGCCTGGACGCGCTGGTGATGTACTACCCGGGCGGCTGGATACTCTCGATCGTGAACGCGATCGTCTGCTCGACGGTCGCGATCTGGATGGTGTTCCGCCTGGGCGGCGGCACGGACCTGAGGCTCAAGGTGGCCGCCGCGCTGGTGATGGGGGTCGCGATCTGCGGCATGCACTACACCGGGATGTACGCCACCGTCTGCGTGTCGACCGGGGAAGCGGGATCCGCGGGCGAGGGGCTCGATCCGCTGCCGCTCGCCGCCGCGATCGCGGCGGTGACCCTCCTCATCATGAGCATCGCATTGTCCGTGTCGCTGCAGAGCCAGCTGCTGTCGCGCACGCTGCGCGAGCAGAACCGGCTGCTGCGCGACGAGATCGAGCAGCGCAGGCGCGCGGAAGCCGAGCTCCAGGACCACCGCGACAACCTGCAGTCGCTGGTCGACAAGCGCACCGCGGAGCTGAGCCAGGCGCGCGACGCCGCCGAGGCCGCGAGCCTGGCGAAGAGCCAGTTCCTGGCCACGATGAGCCACGAGATCCGCACGCCGATGAATGGCGTGCTCGGCATGACCGAGCTGCTCCTTACCACGCGCCTGGACGCACGCCAGCGGCGCTTCGCGGAAGTCGCGCATCGCTCGGGCGTGGCGCTGCTCTCGGTGATCAACGACATCCTCGACTTCTCGAAGATCGAATCGGGCCGCTTCGACCTGCGCTCCCAGCCCTTCGACGTGCGCGAGCTGGTCGACGAAGTGGTGGATACGCTCGCCGAGGTGGCGCGGCGCAAGGGCCTGGAGTTCGCGAGCCTCGTGCCGGTCGATGTTCCCCGCGCGCTCGTCGGCAGCGCCGGACACCTGCGGCAGGTCCTCATCAACCTCGTGGGCAATGCCATCAAGTACACCGAGCGCGGAACCGTGATGGTGCGGGTGGAGGCGGGCGCCCGGGACGCCGCGGGGACGATGCTGCGTTTCGAAGTGGCCGATACCGGTGCCGGCATTCCGGCGGATCACCGCGACTACATCTTCGAGCCCTTCACGCAGCTTGCGGACACGCGCAAGCAGGGCGGCACCGGGTTGGGCCTGTCGATCTGCAAGCAGCTGGTGGAGAAGATGGGCGGCACGATCGGGGTGCGCGATGCGCCCGGCGGTGGCTCGGTCTTCTGGTTCCAGCTGCCCCTGGAGGTGGTGAACGACGAGGCGACCTTTGACAGCCGCCGCGGCCTCGCAGGGCTGCGCGCGCTGGTGGTCGACGACAACGCGGTCAACCGCGAGATCCTGCGCCACCAGCTGGGCGCGCTCGGCGTGGCCCTCGACATGGCCGAAGGCGGAGCGCGTGCCCTCGACAAGCTGCATGCCGCCGCGGCGGCCGGGCGCCCCTTCGACATCGTCGTCCTCGACGACCAGATGCCCGGCATGACGGGGCTGGTGCTCGCGCGCGGTTTGGGGGCGGACGCGTGGGTGGGCTGGGCGGCGCGGGGGGTGCTGGCTGCGACGCGTCGGTCACGGTTTCACGTGAAACGCTGCGTGGCGCGTGGGCCTCACGCGGGCAGCACCACGACGTACCGCTTCGGCTCGGCGCCCTCGGACTCCGACTGCAGCCCGGCAGCGGCGACCACGTCGTGGACGACCTTGCGCTCGAACGGGGACATCGGCTCCAGCGAGGCACGCTCGCCGGTCTCCTGCACCCGCGCCACGACCTCGGCCGCGAGCTTCTCCAGGTGCGCACGCCGCTCGGCGCGGTGGTTGCTCACGTCGAGCATCAGGCGGGACCGTTCACCGGTCTCGCGGTAGACGGCCAGCCGGGTCAGCTCCTGCAGCGCCTCGAGCA
>CAMPHL010000168.1 GCA_946885905.1 uncultured Pseudomonadota bacterium
GATCCGCACGTCGCCCATGCCCACGCCGACGCATGCCTTCACGAATTCGCGATTGCGCAGCGCCATGAACTCGCCGCGCACGAGCCGCGCCATCGGCGCCCACGTGACGACGGCGATCGCCGTGACCACGCTGCCGACGGAGGGCGCCAGCACGGCGACCAGGAGGATCGCGAAGATGAAGAACGGGATGGTCTGGAACGTTTCGGTGAACCGCATGAGCGCCTCGTCGAGCCAGCCCCCGTAGTAGCCGGCCAGCGCACCGATGAACGCCCCGAGGAGGATCGCGAGCGCCGTGGCGCTCAGCGCGATCAGGAGGGAGGTGCGCGCCCCGTACACGATGCCGGCCATGACGCTGCGGCCCAGCATGTCGGTGCCCAGCAGGTAGTCGCCCGAAGGCGACATGAACGGCTTCGCCACCATCGAGAACGGCCCCTGCGGAAACTGGCTCGGCCCGAAGAGCGCCACGGCCGTCACCACGACCAGGATGCAGAGCCCGATCGCGGTGGAGCGCCTGCGCAGGAATCGCCGCCAGAAATCCTTCATGTCGCGGCTCGGCCCCCCTATCGCATCTCGATGCGCGGATCCAGGACCCCGTACAGCAGGTCCACGATCAGGTTCACGGCGACCACCAGGCAGGCGGATATGAAGAAGATCCCGAGCAGCAGGTTGATGTCGCGCGCGAACAGCGCCTGGTAGGCGAGCAGCCCCATGCCCGGCCACCCGAAGACCGTCTCGACCACGACGGATCCTCCCAGGAGCGCCCCGATCTGCACGCCCGCCATCGTCACGATGGGGAGCACGGCGTTGCGAAGGATGTGGCGGAAGGTGATGCGGCCCTCCGCCAGGCCTTTCGCGCGCGCGGTGGTCACGTAGTCCATCCCCGCCTGCTCGAGCATCGTCGCGCGCATGAGGCGCGTGTAGAGGGCCATGTAGAAGAGCGACAGCGTGATCGCGGGCAGCACCAGGTGGTGCGCGATGTCCACGGCGAGGTCCCAGCCCTCGTTGAACGCGGCGATCGTCTCCATGCCGCTCGTGGGAAACCAGCCGAGCCTGAGCGAGAAGACGCTGATGAGCATGAGGCCGACCCAGAAGAGCGGCGTCGCATACGAGAGCAGCGATACGACCGATATCGCCTGGTCACGGAAGGTGTTCGGACGGGCCGCGGCCGCGATGCCGAGCAGCATCCCGACGCCCACCGAGAAGAGGATCGTCGTTCCCATGAGAAGCAGCGTCGGTCCCAGCCGCTGCCAGACGAGATCGCGCACCGGCATGCCGTTGCGGTGCGAGAAGCCGAGGTTGAGCGTGGCGAGGTTCTTCAGGTAGAGGCCGAGCTGGACCGGCATCGGCTGGTCGAGCCCGAATTGCCGGCGAAGCTCGGCCATGTACTCCGGCGTCGCGCCCCCCGCCTCGCCCGCGAGCACGTCCGCGGCGTCGCCGGGGGCGAGCTGCACGAGGGAGAACTTGAGCACGGCGATGATGAGTAGCGTCGGGATCGCCTGCAGCAGGCGCCGCCCGATGTACGTGAGCCAACCGACATGCGCCTGCCTCGCTGCGGCCGGCAGGGGGCCGCGCGGCTCCCCGGCGGGGGCCACGCGGGGCTTCCCGTCGCTCAGGCCTTCTTCCACGCCCCGTCGAACGAGGTGTTCACTCCCAGCGGGCTCACCACGAGCCCGTCAAAGCCGTTGTTGTAGACGGTGGTGAATTGCATCTCGGCAATCCACACGATGGGGCACGCTTCCACGACGAGCTTCTGGAACTCGTGGTAGAGCGCTGCGCGCTTCTTCGCGTCCCCCTCGATGGCCGCGGCCTCGATCAGCTGGTCGCACTTTTCGTTGGTCCAGCGCGTGCCGTTGACCCATGGCACGCCCGGCCTGATCGACTTCGACCAGTATTGGCGCTGCACACCGATCACCGGGTCGCCGAAGGTCTTGAGCCAGTCGGAGCTGAGGTCGTAGTCGTAATTGGTATAGACGCGGCGCAGCCAGGTGGCCACGTCCTCGTAGCGCAGCGTGACCTTTATGCCGAGCTGCATGAGCACCTGCTGCACGTACTCGCCGAAGCGCCGCCATTCCTCGCCGTACGGCGTGATGTCGTGGGTGATCTCGAAGCGGATGCCGCCGTCCTTCTTCGGATAGCCCGCCTCGTCGAGCAGCTTGTTGGCGATCTCCATGCGATTCGGGACGTCGTATTTCTTGACGTCGGCGGTGTAGATGCCGGTCGGCGCGAGCGCCGAGCTGATCGGGCCCGTGGCGACCTTGCCGTACCCGAACCAGATGTTCTCGATCACGAACTTGCGATCGATGGCGTGGGCGACGGCCTGCCGCACCTTCTGGTTGTCGAAGGGCTTGCGCGTCGTGTTGAACTCGAGCTCGAGGATGGGCGCGTCCATCTCGTAGCCGCGGGTGGTCACCGTGACCGCCTTCGATTCCTTGGTGAGCCGGCGCGAGTCGATGTTGGGCACCGCGCCGTACGCCGCATACGTCACCTCGCCCTTCTCCACGGCCGCGGTGCGCGTCTGCGCCTCGCCGATGAATCGCGCGACGACGCGGTCGAGGTGGGGCTTTCCCTTGCGCCAGTAGTCCGGGTTGCGGTCGAGGCGGATGAACTGCCCACGCTGCCATTCGACGAACCTGAAGGGACCGGTCCCGACCGGCTTGTTCGCCTGCGGGTTGTTCTTGATGTCGGTGCCGTCGAAGAGGTGCTTGGGCAGCATCGGCGACTCGTAGGCCGAAAGCGCCTTCAGCATGTAGGGCGCCGGGTTCTTCAGGTGGAAGACCGCGGTGAGGGGATCGGGCGTGTCGATCTTCTCCACTTCCTGGAAATTCGTCGGACCGCGCGGATGGATCTTCTTGAGGACCTCCATGACCGTGTACTGCACGTCCGCGCTCGTGAACGGCTTGCCGTCGTGGAACTTCACGCCCGGCTGCAGCTTGAAGGTCACGGCCTTGCCGTCGGGGGCGACGGTCCACGACTTGGCGAGGCCGGGAAGCGCATTCATCTTGAAGTCGTACTCGAGGAGGCCGTCGTAGACCTTCGGCGCCACCTGCCCGATGGGACCCGAGGTATTCGCGTAGGAGGCCAGCGTCGGCGGCTCGGGCTGGACCACCATCACCAGCGTGCCCCCCTTCTTGGGCCCGGACTGGGCTGCAGCCGTGCCCAGATGCCCGGCGCTTGCCGCTACGCCCAGCGCCGCACCGGCCTTGATGAAATGACGTCGATCCACGCCTTCACTCGACGGCTGCTGCCCCGTCGTTTCGTTGCCATCGGCATCCAGCCTGCGGTCGTCACGAGCCATGTTCGCCTCCTCCGGGAAAACAAGGTGATCTGGGCGTAGCCAGCGTACCGTCGCTGGGGGTGGGGCGCAAGCAGGCGAGCGACAGCTCGCGGCGAAGCGCCTCGCACGGGAGGCTGCCGCGCAAGCCGATCGCGACGAGCTGTGCGGCGCGCCCCGGCAGCGGCCCCTCGATCGGGCGCAGGCTGCCATGGCGCCCGGAAAATTGCAGGACCGCGGCATCTGCCTCGTCCGTCGCCAGGATGCCTTTGGCGCGAAGCACTCCCGCCGGCATGCGAGCCAGGAGGGCCCTCAGGCGCGAGGCGCTGAACGTGCCCTCGCACGGCAGCACCGCGGCTTCGAAGCGGGTCGAGTGCTCCATCGGCGATGCGTTGCAGGCGTGGACCGGGGCGGCGGCGAGGCCCGTGAGCGCCTCGAACGGCACGCCGGCGTGCGCCGCCTCGAGAATCGGCGTTCCTGGCGCAATCTCCGCGATCCATTCGCGCAGCGTGCGCAGCGCGGCGTCGGAGACCAGGTCACGCTTGTTGATCACGAGCACGTCCGCCGCAGCGAGCTGTCCCAGCAGGGTGTCGCGAAGAAGCGGATCGGCGGCATGCTCGCGGAATGCCGCCGCGTCGACCAGCACGATCACGCCATCCAGCTCGAGCCCCGGGTCCACGAGCCCGACCTGCGCGATGCGCCACGGATCGGACACGCCGCTCGCCTCGATGACGATCCACTCCGGCGCGGGCGTCCCCGACATGACCCGGATCAAGGCCTCGGTGAGATCGCCTCCGATCGAGCAGCACACGCATCCATTGGTCAGCGCGATGGTCTCGCCCCGATGCGCGGCGATGAGCGCGGCATCGATGTTGACGGAGCCGAAGTCGTTCACGAGCACGGCGGCACGAACGCCGGTGACGCCACCCAGGATGCGATTGACGACCGTGGTCTTGCCGGCGCCGAGGAATCCTCCCACCACCGTGAGCGGGATGCGGCAGGCCTCAGCCATGGGCCGCTTCGAACACCTTGCCGCCGAGCACCGTGGCCAGCACGCCGACATCCTTCAGCCGCTCGGGCGGAACCGCCGCCGGATCCGCGTCGAGCACGCAGAAGTCCGCGCGCTTCCCAACCTCGATCGAGCCGATCTCGTGATCCATCTTCAATGTGTACGCCGCGCCCAGCGTGATAGCCGAGAGCGCCTGTCCGACCGGGATGCGCTCGGCCTCACCCAGGACCCGGCCGGATGAAGTGCGCCGATTGGCCGCGCACCATGCCGTGAAAAGCGGGCCGATGGGCGTGATGGGAGCATCGGAATGGATCGCGAGGGGAACGCCGCAGCGAAGCGCCGTGCCGCACGCATCCATCCGATTCGCGCGATCCGGACCCATCGTCCGCGTGTAGTGCGCGTCGCCCCAGTAGTAGATGTGGTTCGCGAAGAGATTCACGCAGGCACCCAACCTGGCCATCCGCCTGAATTGGGCGGCATCGGCCATCTGGGCGTGCTGCAGCGTGTGGCGATGGTCGGGCCGCGGATGCTTCGTGAGGGCCGCCTCGAGCGCATCGAGAACGGCCTCGGTGGCTTCATCACCGTTGGTGTGAACATGGATGTGCGCGCCGGCCATGTGAAGCCGTTCCACGATCCCGGGCAACTCGCTCGGGGGCACGACCCAGATGCCGTTCGGGCGGCCGTTGTAGTAGCCCGGCCACCGAAGGCGCGCGCTGAAGCCCTGGATCGAGCCGTCCACGATCAGCTTCACGATGCTGAAGCGCAGCTTGGCGTTGTTGAGCCGCTGCAACTCTTCCAGTCCTCGCAAGCCCCGCTCGATTTCGGTCGGCGCGTCGAGGCTGCGGTAGGCGGTGACGATCCGCACGGGGAAGTCCTCGTGAGCCGTGACGAGGGCGAGCCGCGACGCGCCCTCAGCGGTCCACGCGTTCGCCATGTCGGTTGCCGTGGTGACCCCGGCGAGCTGCGCCACCCGGGCGAAGCGCCACAATCCTTCCTCGCTCTCCTGCGCCACCTTGAAGGCGTTTCCGATGGCGCGCATGACGGGAAACATCGCCGCGAACTCCTGCAGCTCGCCGGACGGCTCGCCATCGGGGGAGCGCGCTATGCCTTCGATCTGCGCGTGGCGGGCGATTCCCGCCTTGCGCAGCATCGGCGTGTTCACGTTCAGCAGGTGGATGCTCGCGTGCAGGATCGCGATGGGACGGGTGGCCGAGACGCGGTCCAGCTCCCGCGTCGTCATGCGCTGCTCGCCGAAGAAGATCGGATCGAAGCCCCAGGCGAGCAGCGGCTCGGACGGATCCTCGATGCTTCGCTCGAACTCGGAAAGCCGCGCGATCACCGCATCGAAACTCGTGAGGCCCTTCCACAAGCGGCCGTCGGGACCGCGGCGGTCGTGGTAGCCCGCGTACGCGTACTTCCAGAACGCGCCCTCCATCAAGTGCGAGTGGCCTTCGACCAGCCCGGGCATCAGCACTTTCCCCGCGAAGCGCGCGTCGACGACATGCGGGCCCCAGCCGCCCATCTCCGCCTCGCTTCCCACGGCGAGAATGCGCCCGTCGCGCACCGCCACGCAGCTCGCCTGCGGCTGCATGGGATTCATCGTGAGGATCTTCGCGGGGAAGACGGTGATCTGCATGCAAGCCCCGGATGCGGTGGAGAATCTAGGATGCCACGAACCCGCAGCGCGACCTCGTTGCCTGAAACAGGAAGGGCGCCTCGCGGCGCCCCTGTGTCACGGCATGACGCCTACGGCTTCTTCGGCGTCTTGCATTCGGCTTCCTTCTGCAGCGGCTTCCAGACGGTCTCGTAACCGACGAATCCCTTTTCGCTCGGCGCCTTCTGGCGCGTTGTATAGAAACGCGTGTGGCCGTCAGGAACCTGGGTGGCGGTTTCTTGCTCGCTCATACG
>CAMPHL010000169.1 GCA_946885905.1 uncultured Pseudomonadota bacterium
TCCAACGGGGTTGCAGCACGACCATCAGGACGATCATGAGGATCGCGAACAGGCCGGGCACGGCGAGCACCCACGCGAGCAGGATCGCGGGGAGGTGCTTGCCGCGCGAGCGCAGGGCCCAGCTTGCGCCCACGCAACCGCCCACCACGGCGAGCGTGGCGATCCAGAGCAGGCCGTTGAAGGAGGAAACCGAGCCGTCGGCAAGCCCGATGAAAAAGAACACCACGAAGGTCGCGGCGACGAGCGCGCTCACCGACCAGGGGAACCAGAACTTCACCGGCGCTCAGACGATCTCGAAGTAGCGGCGCAGCTCCCAGTCGGTGACGGCGTCCTGCCACTGCCGCCATTCCCATTCGCGCGTGAGGGCGAAGTGCTCGACGAAGTCGTCGCCGAACCAGTCGCGCGCGACCTTCGAGCCGCGGAAGATGCGCGTGGTTTCGATGAGCGAGCGCGGCGCGCGCGGGACGTTTTCGGCGCCCACGTTGGTGCCGGTGACGGGCCTGGCCGTGAGCTTGAGGTTCTTCTCGACGCCATGCAGTCCAGCGGCGATCACGGCGGCCGCGGCGAGGTACGGATTCATGTCCGCGCCGGGCGCGCGCGTTTCCAGGCGCGTGGCCTTGGGCGAACCGGGCAGCACGCGGAAGGTGGCGGTGCGGTTGTCGACGCCCCAGGTGGGTTTCACCGGCGCCCAGAAGCCGTCCACCAGGCGCTTGTACGAGTTCACCGTGGGCCAGATCATCGGCGCCATCTCGAGCAGGGCCGCCAGCTGCCCCGCGAGGTAGCTCTCGAAGAGCTTCGACATCCCGCCGTGGCGGCCCTTCGGATCGTGGAACAGGTTCTTCGATCCATCCCAGAGGCTCTGGTGCAGGTGGCCGGAGCAACCCGGGTACTGCTGGCTCCACTTGGCCATGAAGCTCGGCATGATCCCGTAGCGCGCGCCGATCTCCTTGGCGCCGGTCTTGAAGAGGATCGCGCGGTCGGCGGCTTCCAGCGCCTCGGAGAAGAGGATCGCGGCTTCGTACACGCCGGGGCCGGTCTCGGTGTGCAGCCCCTCGATCGGCACGCCGAACGCGGCCATGTCGTCCATGAGCGCGTTGAAGTATTCGCGGTTCGCGTTGGCGCGCAGCAGCGAGTAGCCGAACATGCCCGGCGTGACCGGCGTGGGCGGCTGGCCGCGTTTCTCGGCCCAGCTCTGCGGCGTCTCGGCGAAGTTGAAGAACTCGTACTCGGCGCCCAGCATGACCTCGAAGCCCATCTTCCGGGCGCGAGCCAGCACGCGCTTCAACACCTGGCGCGGGCATGCCGGATGGGGCTTGCCGTCCGCGGTCACGAAGTCGCCGAGGAAGAACGGGACGTGGTTGTCCCAGGGGACGGTGCGGTAGGTGCCGAGGTCCAGGCGCGCGATGGCGTCGGGGAAGCCGTGCTGCCAGCCGGTGAGCCTGGTGTTGTCGTAGCACTGGTCGTGCATGTCCCAGCCGAACACCACGTCGCAGAAGCCGAAGCCGCTTTCGGCGGCCGAGAAGAACTTGTCGCGGTGGATGTACTTGCCGCGCAGGATCCCGTCGATGTCCGAAACGGCGACCTTGACCTTGGGGATCTGGGACTTGCGGATCGCTTCGACGATGGATTCGGTTTTTGGGTTCTTCGACTTCGGCATTGCGCCTCCGGCTTTTGGTAAAGCGGGTCAAAGCGGGAATCAGGGGAAGCAGGGGAATCAGAGGGAAGATTGCATGGCTTCGAGGCTTCGCTCAACGTAGCCAGGGACAATCTTCCGCTTTTCTCTGCTATCCCTGATTCCCCTGCTTCCTGCTTTTACCCGCTTTATACCGCGCAACGCGCGGCGATTTCCAGAAAGTGCGACAGCGAAGGAGCAAGCGCCCCGCGAACCTTCGCCCCATCGTCCCAGCGCCGCACCTGCATCGCATCCTCGGCGTGCGGCCTGGCGCGGAACGCGGCGAGCTCGTCCGGGCCGAAGATGCCGCCCTGCAGCGCGAGGCTGCGCTTCGAATCCTTCGAAAGGCGCTCGTAGTAGTCCGGCTCCGCCGCGCAGAGCGCCCGCTTGGCGTCCACGTGCAGGCGGATCGGCTCGATCACGGCGGCGGGAAAGAGGCCGCGCAGGAACGGGATGGCGAAATACTGGTGCTGGTCGTCGATGCCGCGGGCGCTCGGCGTGTCGCCCTGGAGGTTCAGCAGGTGGCCGAGGTCGTGCAGGAAGGCGGCCGTGACCAGCTCCGGGGAGGCGCCCGCCTTCTCGGCGCGCTGCGCGGCGTGCAGCGCGTGCTCGAGCTGGCTTACGCCTTCGCCCGCGTATTCGATGTGCCCGTGCTGCTCGAAGAGGCCCTCGATCGCGCAGAGCGTGAGGGCCACGGCTACTTGAGCGGCGTGGCGAGGTCGCCCGCGGAGCCCAGGTCGGGGCGGGCCGGGAAGACGCCGGTGGCCTCGGTGCCGCCGCTGCGAAGGCGGCTCTTGCGCAGCTTCCCGGCCGCTTCCAGGATCGGGTAGGCGGTCGAGCAGAAGAACGAGTTGATGCGCCGCATGTCGCTGATGATGTCCAGGTGCAGCGACGAGGTCTCGATCGACTGCACCGACTGGCCGGCGAGGCGGTCGAGGTGCGAGTCGTGGTACTTGCGCTCGAGGTCGCGGAACCTCTCCTTCTCGACCAGGAGCTGCTGCGCGCTCGCGATGTCCCCGTTCAGGAACACCGACAGTCCCAGGCGCAGGTTCACCACGAGCTTCTCGTGCAGCTCGGTGATCTCCTTCATGCCGGCCTCGGAGAACGACAGGCGCAGCGCGATCTTCTTGTCGCGCAGGTCCTGCATGATGCGCTCCATGATGTCGCCCACGTGCTCGAGGTTGATGGTGAGCGAGATGATCTCGGCCCAGCGCTTGCTGTCCCTCTCGTCGAGGTCCTCGCGCGAGATCTGCGTGAGGTAGAGCTTGACCGCCGTGTAGAGGCGATCCACGTCGTCGTCGAGCTTGATGACTTCCTCGACCTTCTTCTCGTCGTTGGTGCGGATCGCCTCGAGCATGCCGTGCAGCATCTGCTCGACGGTGTCGCCGATGCGCAGGGTCTCGCGCGCGGCGTTGGCGAGCGCGAGCGCCGGCGTGGTGAGCGCGGCCGGATCGAGGTGCTTGGGCTCGGCGAGCTTCACCGCCGCGTCCTCGGTCGGGGGGAAGAGCCTTTCCACCAGTCTCGCCACGCGCCCGGACAAGCCGATGAACAGCAGCGCGATCGTCACGTTGAAGACCACGTGGAAGTGCACCACCTGGCGGCGCGAATCGGCGTCGAGGAGCGCGATGCCCTGGTGGACGTAGGGAAGCGCGACCACGAAGATCACGCAGCCCACCACCTTGAAGGCGAGGTTTCCGAGGGCGACGCTGCGGCCGCTGCCGGCGGCTCTCGCGGTCAGCAGGACCGTGAGCAAGCCGCTGCCGAGGTTCGCGCCGAGGACCAGCCCGAGCGCAACGGGCACCGAGATCACGTGCGAGGAGGCGAGCGTGGCCGAAAGCAGCACCACCGCGAGGCTGGACCACGACAGCATCGTGAAGACCGCCCCGATCAGCATGTCGAGCATCGGGTCGCCGGTGAGGGTGCCGAAGATCACCTTCGTCGCCGCGCCTTGCGTGATCGGCTTCGTGGCCGCGACCACGAGCTGCAGCGCCAGGATGATGAGGCCCAAACCGATGGCCACGCGCCCGATCTGGCCGGCGCGCGTGTTCCTGCGCGAGAGGAAGAAGATCACCCCGAACGTGATCAGCAGCGGCGAGAGCCACGACAGGTCCAGCGAGAAGACCTGCGTCATGATCGCGCTGCCCACGTCGGCGCCGAGCATGATCACGAGCGCGGCCGACAACGGGATCAGCTTCTGCGAGACGAAGGAGCTGCTGATGAGGGCCGTCGCGCTCGAGGACTGGACGAGGCTGGTGACGCCGAGGCCCGCGAGGAACGCCGAGCCGCGGTTGGAGACGCTCCTCGACAGGATCCGCCGCAGGTCCGCGCCGAATACGCGCAGGATTCCCGTGCGCACGATGTGCGTGCCCCACACGAGCAGGGCGACGCTGGCGAAGAGATTTAGAAGAGTCTGCACTTCGAGTTGTTTCGGCCTCCGACCCGATTATAGGGTGTCTGACACCTTCAGCCCGGAAGGCTGAAGGTCTTCAGGTTGGTGAAGCTCTTGATGGCCTCCTGGACGCCTTCCTTGTAGCCCAGGCCCGAGTCCTTGATGCCGCCGAAGGGCGTGAGCTCGAGGCGGTAGCCGGGGACCTCGCGCACGTTGACGGTGCCGACGTTCAACTCGGCCACGAAGCGGTTGATGTAGTCCAGGCGGTTGGTGCACACCGCCGACGAGAGGCCGAAGGCGGTGCCGTTCGAGATGGCGATCGCCTCGTCGATGTCGCGGAAGCGGATCACGGGCGAGACCGGGCCGAAGGTTTCCTGCATCACCACGGTCATCTTCGGGTCCACGCGGTCGATCACGGTGGGCGAGTAGAGCGCGCCCTGGCGCTCGTTGCCCACGAGCAGCCGGGCGCCCTGGGAGACGGCTTCCTTCACCCGCGCTTCGAAGAGCATCGCCGCGGGCTCGTCGATCACCGTGCCCATCTCGAGCTTGTCGTCCATGGGATCGCCGAAGCTCCAGGCCTTCGTCCCGGCGACCAGCTTCTCGACGAACTCGTCGGCCACCTTCTCGTGCACGAGCATGCGCTTGACCGCCGTGCATCGCTGGCCGCTGTTCTTGTACGAGCCCTGCGCGGCGAGCGTGGCGGCCTCCTCGATGTCGGCGTCCTCCATCACGATGATCGGGTCGTTGCCGCCCAGCTCCAGCACCATGCGGCGGTAGCCGGCCTTCGAGGCGATGTACTTGCCCACGGAAACCCCGCCGGTGAAGGTGACGAGGTCCACGTGCTCGTTGGTGATCAGCTCGTCGGCGATTTCCCGCGGGTCGCCGGTCACCACGGTGAACATCTCGCGCGGAAGTCCCGCTTCGTAGAGCAGCTCGGCCAGGTAGTACGCCGAAAGCGGCGTCTTCTCGGAGGGCTTGAGCACCATCCGGTTGTTGGTCGCGATCGACGGGGCCACCTTGTGGGCCACCTGGTTCATCGGGTGGTTGAAGGGCGTGATCGCGCAGATCACGCCCAGCAGCGGCTCGCGGCGCGTGTACACGCGGCGGTTCTTGCCGTGGGGCGTGAGGTCGCACGAGAACGACTGGCCGTCGTCCCTCAGCGTCTCCATCGCCGCGAAGGTGAAGACGTCGCACACGCGTCCCACCTCGTAGATCGAGTCCTTCTTGCCGAGGCCCGATTCCTTGGTGATCAGGTCGGAGGCCGGTCCCACGCGCTCGCGCAGGAGCGCCGCCGCCTTCTGCATGATCGAGGCGCGCTCGAAGCGGGTGAGCTTCGGCTTGTACGCCTGGGCCGCGGCGAAGGTCCTGCGGATCTGGTCCACGGTCGCCTTGGGCACGGTACCCACGACCTCCCGGTTGTAGGGGTTGCGGATTTCGAGGACGCGCCTGGGGCCAGGCCCAGGTTCACGCCGTTGCTCGGTTTCGGGCCTGGCCCCGGTGTTCATGTCGTTCATGGGTTCATTCCGCCGCGGCCGTGACCGGCGCGCGGGCTTCGAGGTGGTTGAGGGCGATGTCGAGGACGTCGAAGTTGCGCAGCCGGCGGCTGGGCATGTCCACGACCTTGCGGTTGAAGATGAGCGGCACCGTCTGCTCGGAGATGCCGCCGTGCGAACGCAGCGGCGCGTCGAGCCCGGAGAGGTCGTGGCGCGCCTGGCTCGTGCCGAGGACGACGTGCTTCGTCGAGACGACCACCAGGTCGCCCAGCCGGTCGGGCGGCAGCTCGAAGCGCTTCGCCGCTTCGGCGTTGCCGAGCACGACCTCGATGCCTTCGAGGCGCTGCAGGCGCTCGGTGACCTTGTCGCGGTCGGCGCCGTCGACGTAGATCGTGGCGAACGAACCCAGCGCTCCATGGTGGACCACGTACGGATCGGTGATGGGCAGGATCACGCGCGCGCGCTCCTTTCCGATCCAGCCGTCGATCGCATCCTGCAGGTAGATCACGTTGGGCGTGCCGTCTGCCTTCTGCTTGGCGTTCATGCCGTGGTCCGCGGTGAGCGCGATCACCGCGCCCAGGGCGTCCATG
>CAMPHL010000170.1 GCA_946885905.1 uncultured Pseudomonadota bacterium
CCATCGCGATCGTCGTCATGACGATCGGGCGCGCGCGCTTGTGGCAGGCGTCGAGCAGCGCCTCGAAGCGGCTCAAGCCGTGGTCGCGCCGGGCCACGATCGCGTACTCCACGAGCAGGATCGAGTTCTTGGTCGCGATGCCCATCAGCATGATGAGGCCGATGAGCGAAGGCATCGAGAAGCTCTTCTGCGCGACGAGCAGCCCCACGAAGGCGCCGCCCAGCGACAGCGGCAGCGCCGACAGGATCGTGACCGGGTGCAGGAAGTCCTTGAAGAGCAGCACCAGGACGATGTATATGCAGAGCACGCCGGTCACCATCGCCAGGCCGAAGCTCGCGAAAAGCTCGCCCATCACCTCGGCATCGCCCACCTCGCGGACCTGCACGCCCTGCGGGAGGTTCCTGATCGAGGGTAGCTGCTGCACGGCCGCGGCCACCTCGCCCAGCGGCAGGCCCGAGAGCTCGACCTCGAAGTTCACGTTGCGCGAGCGGTCGTAGCGGTCGATCACCGCGGGCCCGCCGGTCAACTCGAAGGAAGCGACCTCGCCCAGCATCACCGGCCCGCGCGCTCCCGGCACCGACAGGCGCTTGAGCACCTCGAGGTCGCGCCGCGCCTCCTCGCGCAACCGCACCATGATGGGGACCTGCCGCTGCGAGAGGTTGAGCTTTGGCAGCGCCACGTCGTAGTCGCCCGCAGTCGCGATGCGCAGCGTATCCGCGATCGCCGTGCTCGTGACCCCGAGGTCCGCCGCGCGGGCGAAGTCGGGCCGGACCGCGATCTCGGGCCGGATGAGGCTCGCCGTGGAGGCCACCTGGCCGACGCCGGGAATCGTGCGCAGGTCCTTTTCCACCGCGAGCGCCGCGGCCTGGAGCGCCGCGGGCTCCTCACCGGCGAGCACCAGGATGTACTTCTCTCCGGAGCCGCCCAGGCCCACCTTGCTGCGGATTCCCGGGATGGGTTCGAGCGCCGCGCGGATGGCGTTCTCGATCGGCTGCTTGCGCGGCCGCTCGCCGCGCTCGGCGAGCAGGATCGTGAGCGTGGCCTTGCGCGGCTCGGCCGCGCCCGATGCCGCGAACGGGTCCGCGCCCGCGGTGCCTCCCCCGATGGTGGTGTACACGCTCTTCACGTGCTTCACCTTCATCACGGCAAGCCGCGCCCGCTCGGCCGCGGCGCGCGTCTGCTCCAGTGTCGAGCCGGGTGCCAGCTCGAGGTAGACCTGCGTCTGCGAGTTGTCGTCGGGCGGGATGAACCCCGTCGGCAGCAGCGGCACGAGAGCAACCGACGCGAAGAAGAACACCGTCGCAAGGGCGAGCGTGGCGAGGCGGTGCACCATGCTCCAGCTCACCGCACGCAGGTACCACCGCAGCCACCGCGGCTCGCGGTACTCGCCCTCGATGGGGCGCAGCAGGTAGGCGGCCATCATCGGCGTGAGCATGCGCGCGACCAGAAGCGAGGCGAACACGGCGAGCGAGGCCGTCCAGCCGAATTGCTTGAAGAACTTGCCGGCGACGCCGCTCATGAACGCCGTGGGGAGGAACACCGCGATCAGGGTGAAGGTCGTGGCGATCACCGCCAGCCCGATCTCGTCGGCCGCCTCCATCGCGGCCTCGTACGGCTTCTTGCCCATGCGCAGGTGCCGCACGATGTTCTCCACCTCGACGATGGCGTCGTCCACCAGGATGCCCACGACGAGCGAGAGCGCGAGGAGCGTCACCACGTTGATGGAGAAGCCGAGCAGGTACATGCCGATGAAGGCGGGGATCACGGACATGGGCAGCGCGACCGCGGAAACGAAGGTGGCGCGCGCATCGCGAAGGAAGAGCCAGACCACGAGCACCGCGAGGAGCGCCCCTTCGAGGAGGAGGTGCAGCGACCCTTCGTACTCTTCGGCCACCGGTGTGACGAAATCGAACGCCTGCGTGAGCTCGACGTCGGGGCGCGCTGCCTTGAGCTGCGCGAGCGCCTCGTGCACCGCCTCGCCCACCGCGACCTCGCTCTCCCCGCGGCTGCGCGCGACCTCGAAGCCCACGACCGGCCGGCCGTCGAGCAGCGCGGCCGCGCGCGGCTCGGCGACCGTGTCCGTCACGGTCGCCACGTCCTGCAGCCGCACGTGCCGCCCGCCGGGGATCGGGATCTCGATCAGGCCCACCTCGCGCGCGGAGGAGACGGTCGCGAGCGTGCGCACCGGCTGCTCGCCCCCGCCCAGGTCGGTGCGGCCGCCCGCGCTCTCCACCTGGACCTGCCGCAACTGCCGGGAGATGTCGGCGGCCGTGACGCCGAGCGCCTGCAGGCGCCCGGGATCGACGGCGACGCGGATCTCGCGCGAGGCGCCGCCCACGCGCGTGACCGCGCCCACGCCGCGCACCGCGAGGAGCTTGCGCGACACCTCGTTGTCCACGAACCACGACAGCGCCTCGTCGTCCATGCGCGGCGAGGCGATCGTGAACGCGAGCATCGGCTGGGAAGCGAGGTCGAGCTTGTTGATCTGCGGGTCGCGCAGGTCCGCGGGCAGCTCGGCGCGCACGCGCGAAACCGCCGAGCGCACGTCGTCGACGGCCTCCTGCACCGGCTTTTCCAGGCGGAACTCGGCAGTGACCGTGACCACGCCGTCCTGGACCTTGGTGTAGAGGTGCTTCAGGCCCTGCACCGTGGCGATCGAGTTCTCGATCTTGCGCGCGACGTCGGTCTCGAGCTGCGCGGGGGAGGCGCCCGGAAGCAACGCCGTGACGTTCACCGTCGGCAGGTCGATGTCGGGGAAGTTCTGCACCTTCATCGACTTGAACGCGATCACGCCGCCGAAGGTGAGCAGCACGAATACCATCACCGCCGGAATCGGATTGCGGATCGACCAGGACGAGACGTTCAGCACGGCAGGCTACTTCCCGGCGCCCGCGTCCTTCGACGCGGCCCGCGGCGCCGCGCCGGGCGGCGCGTCCGCCACGCGCACGAGGTCGCCGTCGTGCAGGAAGCCCGCGCCGTTGGCCACGATGCGGGCATCGGCCGGCAAACCCGAAGCGACCTCGATGCGCTCGCCCGCGATGCGGCCGGGCTCGATCTTGACCTGCGCCACCCGCCCGTCGGGGTTGACGCGGAACACGTAGCTGAATCCCTCCCGCACGACCACTGCGGCTTGCGGGACCGTGAGGGCCGGCGCGGTGCCGAGATCGAACTCGCCGCGCGCGAACATGCCCGCCCGCGCGCTGCCCGCCGCGGGCCCGCCGACGGGCTTCACGTCGACATAGACGAGCGCCGTGCGGCTCTGCGGGTCGACCGTCGGCCCGACGGTGCGCACGCGCCCCTGGAGCTGCGCGCCGCTCGCGGCGGTGATTTGCGCCGGCGTCCCCGGCACGAGGCGCCCGAGCTCGGAGGACGTGACCTCCGCGCGCCACTCGAGGCGTCCCTGGCGGATCAGGCGGAAAAGCTCGGTGCCCGCGCTGACGACCGCGCCGACGGTGGCCGACCGGGCCGAAATGATGCCGTCGTCGGGCGCTTCGAGCGAGGTTTGCGAGAGCCGCACCTCCTGGGCCTGCAGCGCCGCGCGGGCGGCGAGCACGCGCGCCTGCGCGGTCTTCTCTCCCGTCAGCAGCTGGTGGCTCTCGGCCGCGCTGAGCGCTCCCGTTCCCTGCAGGCGCCGTGCCCGGTCCGCGTTACCCGTGGCCTCCGCCGCGCTTGCCTCCGCCTGCGCCAAGTTGGCGCGCGCCTGCGCGACCTCGGCCTTGACCGTTTCCGCGGCGAAGGTCGCCAGGACGTCGCCCTTGCGCACGGAGTCGCCGACGTTGACGCGCACTTCGGCGATGCGCAGCCCCGCGACCTCGGCGCCGATGCTCGCCTCCTGCCAGGCCATGAGGTTGCCGTTCGCCGCGATCGTGACGGGCAGCGCCGATCGCTGCGGCGTGGTCGTGGTGACGGTGAGTGCCGGGCGAGGTGCCGGCTTGGCTTCCCCGGAATCCTTGCCGCCGCACCCGGCCAGCAGGATCGCCGCGGCGAGCGTCCATGCCGCGGCCCGAAGAGCCGTCGCCATCAGTCCATGGTGATGCCTTCGTCGGCCATCACCTTCCTGACCGCCGAGCGCGCGAGCACGCGATCGGCATGTGCCGAATAGTTGCCGAGCTCGCGCACCGGCATCTTTTGCCGGTTGCCCCAACGGTAGAACACCAGCAGGTATCCATCCACGCAAGTGTAGTGCGATCCGATGCACCACTTGCGCCCCGAGAGGAGGCGGTCGATCTCCTTCAGGCAATCGAAGTACGAGGCGCGCGCCTTCTCCTTGACGGCTTCCTGGTGCGCCTCGCCATCCACGTAGCGCGCCGGGCGCACGAGGTGGCCGTAGGTCGCATGAACCGTGTTGGAAAGCCACGCCATCGTCGAGATCGCGAGCGCCTGGTGCCAGGTGTCCCTGGGCCAGATGCCGGCCTCGGGATGGCCGCCGGCGAAGTACGACATGATTCCCACGTTCTCGGTGATCACGTTGCCGTCCACCACGCACGTGGGCACGCGGCCTCGGGGATTGAGCTCGAGGTATTCGGGCTTGCGCTGGTCGCCGGCGGCGAGGTCGAGCTTACGGGTTTCGTACTTGATGCCGACCTCTTCGAGCGCGATGTGCGAGGCCAGCGAACAGGCGCCGGGGGCGTAATAGAGCTTGACGGCCATGGTGGATCTCCTGGGCATTGGATCCCGGGCCATTGCCGCTCGCGGCGCCCGGGATGACGATCAGAGTCGGGTGATGAGCGAAGACGTGTCCCACCGGTTGCCGCCGTTCTTCGAGATCTCGTCGTAGAACTTCGCGACGATCTCGGTCACGGGAAGCTTCGCGCCGTTGCGCTTCGCCTCGGCCATTGCGATGCCCAGGTCCTTGCGCATCCAGTCGACCGCGAAGCCGAAGTCGAACTTGCGGGCGTGCATGGTCTTGCCGCGGTTCTCCATCTGCCAGGATTGCGCCGCGCCCTTGGAGATCACGTCGAGCACGAGCTCGGCGTCCAGCCCCGCTTTCTCGGCGAAGGCGATGCCCTCCGACAGCCCCTGCACCAGGCCCGCGATGCAGATCTGGTTCACCATCTTGGTGAGTTGGCCCGCGCCCGCTGGCCCCAGCAGGGTGACCATGCGGCCATAGGAGTCCATCACCGGCTTCGCGCGCTCGAAGGGCCCCGGCTCGCCGCCGCACATGACGGTGAGCTTGCCGTTCTCTGCGCCGGCCTGGCCGCCGGAGACGGGCGCGTCGATGAAGTCGATGCCCTTGTCCTTCGCCATGGCGAAGACCTTGCGCGCCACGTCGGCCGAAGCGGTCGTGTGGTCGACCAGGATCGCGCCCTTCTTCATCCCCGACAGCACGCCATCCGTGCCGGTGGTGACGGCGAGCACGTCGTCATCGTTGCCGACCATGGTCATCACGAAGTCGGCATCCCTGGCCGCGGCGGCAGGCGTGGGCGCGGACTTCCCGCCATGCTTCTTCACCCACTCCTCGGCCTTCGCGGCGGTGCGGTTGTACACCGTGACATCGTAGCCCTTGGCCTTCAGGTGCCCGGCCATGGGAAATCCCATGACCCCCAGGCCGACGAATGCGACTTTCGCGGACATCTTCTCTCTCCGGTTCAGTTGACGGGATTGGGAGGCTCGCGCCCCTCGAGCACGGCGGTGAGGTTGGCCGCCGCAGTGTTGCACATCCTGAGGCGCGTGGCCCTCGAGGCGCTGCCGAGATGCGGCGTGAGCACGACGTTGCGCAGCGCCGCGTAGCCGGGATGGACGTCCGGCTCGCCCTCGAACACGTCCACGCCCGCCCCGGCGATGTGTCCGGCCTTCAGCGCTTCGACCAGGGCCGCGTCGTCGACGATGCCGCCGCGCGCCGAGTTGATGAGGATCGCCGAGGGCTTCATCTTCGCGATCTCGGCGGCGCCGATGAGGTGGTGCGTGGCGGCCGAATAGGGCGCCAGCACCACGACGAAGTCGGCCTGGGCGAGCAGCTCGTCGCGCCCGGCGTATTCGACGCCCAGCCGCTGCTCATCGGCTTCGGGCAGGCGCGTGCGGTTGTGGTAGAGCATCCGCATGTCGAATCCCTTCGCGCGCCGCGCGACCGCCTGTCCGATGCGGCCCATGCCGATGATGCCGAGGGTCGCGTGGTGCACGTCC
>CAMPHL010000171.1 GCA_946885905.1 uncultured Pseudomonadota bacterium
CATGGACCTGCGCGGCGAGCGGCACGGCAAGCGCCGTCATCACCACCGCCAGGATGGCGAGCGCGATCGCCATTTCCAGCAGCGAGAAGCCGCCGGGTTCAGGGCGACGTCGCGAGTGCATCGTAGCCCGCCGCGCGGCGCGGTGGTTGCACGGCCCGCACGCATCCGGTCGCGCCGCACTCGACACGCCCGCGCGCACAGCTGCCGGCTTCTTTCGTGACCACGACGGCGAAGCGCTTGCCCCGTCCGAGCCGCCGCCCATCGCCGTCGACGACCTCGAGGCCCTCCGGCCCCGCCTGGGCCTGCAGCACGTGGGGTCGCCAGGCACGCCACCATCCGGGATCCTCCGGGCCCGCCGAACAGCGGGAACCGAGCGCCGCCTCGTTCACGCGTCCGAGCGCCGGGCTCGCGGCGCACGGATCGTCGGGGGGCACCGCTTCGCCCGTGTGGAGACAGTGGGCGAGCTCCACGGCAACACGCGACATCACGCGCGCCATCACCTCGCCGTAAGCGACGACGGCGACCCGATCATTGACCTCGACGCGGCCTTGCGCGGCGACCGGTCCCTGGATGAAGCCGTCCGCGTTGCCCGTGCGCCCCGCCTCGTCGCTGCGATCGTGGAATCCGGCGTTGTCTTCCGTGGCAGTCGAGTCCAGGTAGTTGCGCGGATCGCAGCGCGCGGCCAGGCGCGGCGGCTCGGCGAGGCAACGGCCGCGCCCATCGCACTGCCCCGGCGCGCAGTCGCGCCGCTGCTCGTGGCCTTCGCGGCGGCGTAGCGCCGGCCCGGGGGCAAGCACCACGGCCGCCACGCCGCCTGCCGCCGCGCGCGCGGGATCGCCCAGCGTGCCGTCGTACAGCGCATGGCCCGCGGCGTCGCGAACGGTGATCGTGCCCAGCGCAACGGGCGGCGTCATGTCCACGCAGGCGCGGCTCGCGGCGCAGTTGAGCAGCCCCTTGTAGCGGGTCGATACGGCATACCACAGCCTCTCGCCGTGCCCGTCGCGCAGGTCGGGAAGCCCGAGCGTCTTCCACGGCAGCCTCCCGAGGCGCTGTTCCTGGCCGAGGTGGCCGCTCAGCGATCCGCACGTGGCCTCGGCCCAGCCGTCGTCGTCGAGGTCGGGGCAAGGCAGGTAGCCGGGGCCCACGCGCGCGTCGATCGGCCGGTCCGCGGCATAGGCGAGCAACGCCTCGCGCGCCTGGGCGAGCACGCGATCGCTCGCGCGTTGGCGATGCTGCTCGGTGCTCGAAGCCGAAAGGGCCAGCGCGGCGGCCGATGCGACGGTCAAGGCGATCGCCGCCAGGATGAGCGGCAATCCGCTGCCGTGCTGCTTTGGCCGTGCCATGGTGGCCTCCCGCGGGAGGTTGCGATGCGGCCATCGTGGTGCAGGGCAAGCGCCGGCGCAGCCGAAAAACCGAAAAGCCTCGCGCGCGCGAACCGCTTGACGCTAGCGCGCTTCCCTGCGCTCGATCCGGAGGTCGCCGCTACGGCGGCCGGCCAGCGCCCGCACCTCATCGGGCTTGAGCAGCGGCGCGTTGCCGCGCTCCACCGGCACCGGCACGCCGTCGATGAACGCGGTGCCGCGACCGTCGCTGCGCTTCACGTAACCCGTAATCTCGCGCTTGCGCGCGGGCCCGGTCGCGGGCGCCGGGGCCTGCACCAGCTCCCCGCGGCGCAGCTTGTCGAGGCGCTCGCGTTCCTCCGGCGTGTGGAAGAGCGTCTCCAGCGGCGCCGCGCCGGCGGCGAGCGCCGCCGCGCAGGCGAGCATGGCGAAAAGGCGTTCAGCCCTGGCGGCCGGCATTCTTGTCCTTGAGGGTGATCCAGTCGAAGGCGCATTCGGCTTCCACGCGGGGCGCGAGCGCCTCAGCCGAGGGCGCCTCGATCCGCCTGAGGGCGCATCGGTCGAGGGGGAAGAAGCCGTGCCGGCTCGCGGCGAGGTCCTCGACGAAGCCGAGCACGTCGCCCTCATGCAACGCGCGCATGCGCAGCTTCACGCGGCTGGCGAGCACGTCGATCGCGGGATAGGTTCGGCCCCCGGGCAGGGAAAGCGCCCGCTGCGCCGCGATGTCGTACTCGAGCGCGAAGAGGTTGTGGCGCATGCGCAGGCCGTTCACGAGCTCGACCATGTCCAGCCGCCGCTCGCCCTGCAGGATGCCGCGGTCGACCAGCGTGCGGAACACTTCGGCGGACTCGCGCAGATTGTCGCGTTCGCGGCGCGCGTTCTCGAGGCGCGAGCGCCACTGCTCGAGGTGATGGGCGGACGACTGCCGCGACTTGCGCTCGTGCTCGAGATACAACCTGCCGCCGATGCCCAGGGCGATGGCGCAGGCGATCGACAGGCCGAGCAGCAGCCATGCGCCGCGCAGCTGGCGCGCGCCGTCGCGCGAGAACACCACGCTCACGCCGAGCTCCCGCGGTCACGCACGATGCGCAACACGAAGCGCGCTTGCATCGTGGCCGGCTGCGACGGCTCGAGCCTTCCCTGGAGCTGGAGCGTGGGGCGCAGGTCGAGCGGGCTCTCGACGACTTCCGCGTCGGTATTCGGCAGGCGACCGATCTCGTCGGCGAGCCTCTGCGCCCGGCCGATCGCGCCACGGAAATCGTCCGATGGCACGTCCACGGTCGCCTCGAGGAGCGCGATCTCGTAGCGGCCGCCTGCGAATGCGGCATTGGCAGGCTCAACCGCCTGCCCGGCCGGCGGGGCACCGGCCGACTTGGCGATGGTCTTGACCGGCGGGGCCTGGCGCAATGCCGACGGGCTCGACATGGGCGGCGTGGCCTTCGCGTCGTCGGTGGCCATCCACGAGAGCTGCGCGACGCGCACGCCGGGATGGCGCGCGATCACCCCCGAAAGCGGCGCGAGGAAGTCGGAGATCGCGGGAAAGGACTTGAGCGCGGCATCGTAGAAGGCCACGGTGTCGCGCATCGTCGATCCGCCGACGCCGAGCGACGGCGTGGAGCGCACGATCTCCTCGTGCTCGCGCTGGACCGCGGCGAGCTGCCGCGCGAGGCCGTCCTCGGCTTCCGCGCCCTGCATGGAAAGCGCCACGTGGTAGCCGCCCCAGAGCAGGCCCGCGGCCAGGATCGCGGCCGAGGCTTGCCGGATCCGCGCGCGCGACCGCCGTATGACCGCGTGGCGGCGCTGCTCGGGCGAGGCGAAATGGTTTTCCGCGGCGCGCAGGAGGAAGAGATGGACCATCACCTCCTCGCAGGTCGAGTCCAGGGGCGCGGGCCTCAGGCCCAGCCTCATCGAGGCCTGCTCGATGTCGAGGGCGCTGTATCGCAGCTGTGCGAAATCGCGCAGCTGCGGCTGGACGCCGGCGCGCTCGCCTGCGTGGATCAGCACGCAAGCCTCGAGGCGGTCTTCGGGCCCGAAGTGGCGCAGGCTGTCCAGGTACTGCCAGGTGCGCATCGTTTCCTCGGCCACGAAGGCGCCGAGGCCCTGGCCCTCGGACAGGTCCAGGGGAGTCAGGCGGCTGAACTTGATCTCGCCGCCCTTGAAGTAGGTCTGCCGCATCGCCTCGCCGGGCGTGAAGGTCACGAGCAGCGTGTGGGGGAAGTCGAGATCCAGCTCCTGGAGCAGCACGGAGCTGAAGACCGCGGCGGAGTAGACGCCCTCGAGGGGCGCCTTGAGCCGGTCGAGCACCTCGAGCCAGGGCCGCAGCGACTCCGGGTTCGTGACCGCCGTGTAGAGCACGCGGTCGTCGCGCCGGCCCTCGGCCTCCCGGCCCTGCATCTGCGCATAGCGATAGGGCGTGTTGCGGAAGATCTGCTGGAGCTTGCGGCCGAGGACTGCCGCGCGGTCGCTTCCGCCGACGTGCGGGATCGTGTCGAGCCTGAAGTCCTCGTCGGCCACGTCCACGAAGAAGTGGGTGGACGCGACCTGTTGGCGCGCGAAGTGGTGCTCGAACTCCGCGATCCCCGCGCCGGAGACGGCGAATTCGCGCCGGGCTGCGATGCGCCTGCCCTGGGTCGTCATCGACACCAGGCGGGTATTCGTGAGGTAGAGGAAGTGCTTCACTAGAACTTGATCTTCGCGATCACGTCGTAGATCGGCAGGAAGATCGAGTAGAGGATCGCCACGATGAGCATCCCCAGCACTACCGTCGTGGCCGGGCCCAGGAGGGTCTGCATCTTGGCGATGCCGTCGCGCACCTGGCGGTTGTAGAAGTAGGAAACGTTCAGCAGCGCCGAGTCCAGGCCCCCGGTGGATTCGCCCACGCGCAGCATCCGCAGGACCAGGGGCGGGAAGAGCTTGGTCGCGGCGAAGGCCTGCGAGATCCCCTGTCCCTCCGAGATGCTGCGGCCCACGCGCCGCAGGCCCTCCTCCATCACCCGGTTGCCCATGATCTTCTCGCAGATGTGGATGCATTCGAGCACGCTGATGCCCGCCTTGTAGAGCATCGCGAAGAAGGTCGAGAAGCGCGCGAGGATGATCTTCTGCCTGAGCTCGCCCACGACGGGCAGGCGCAGGCTGAGCTCGTCGACCCTGCGCTGCACCCGCTCGTTGGTCCTCGCGACCGCGAAGAGCGCCGCGGCCAGGACGGCCGGGATCCCGAGCAGCAGGTACCACCAGCGCACGAACACGTCCGAGAGCATGATCATGAGCTCGGTCTCGCGCGGCAGCTTCGGCACCAGCTGCTTGAAGGTCGCCGCGAGCTGCGGCACGAGCACCGTCATCAGCACGAAGATCACGCCCACGACCACCACCAGCACGAGGGTGGGATAGATCATCGCCTTCTTGGCCTGGGCGGCGATCTCGTCCTGCCACTTGAGGTTCTCGGTGAGCTCGTCGAGCACCTGCGTCAATTGCCCGCTCTGCTCTCCCGCGCGCACGAGGGCGACGAACACGCTGTCGAAGCAATAGGCGTGGTTGGCCATCGCCTCCGAGAGCTTGAGGCCGCCTTCGATGTCCTCCAGCAGGCTCGCGATCACCTGGCGGAAGCCGGCGTTGTCGACCGTGTCGCGCAGGTCGGTGAGGGCCTCGATGATGTTCACGCCGGCCTTGAGCAGCTGCGAGAGGTGGAAGCAGAACGTGATCAGCTCGGGGCGCGTCACGTTGCGACTGCGCGCCGCGGTGGAGCGCTTCACCCCGTCGAAGGTGAGCAGGTCGAGCCCCAGGCGCTTCAACCGCAGCTCCAGGTCGATCGCGTTGGTCGCGTCGAGGTTGCCGCTCGAGATGCGGCCGTCGGCGTCGACGGCTCGGTAGGCGAAGAGCGCCATCGCGGTGCGACCGTCAGATCACGCGGTCGGTGAGGTCGACCACGCGCGAGATCTCCTCGAGGCTCGTCTGCCCGGCGAGCACGCGGCCGATGGCATCCTCTGCCAGGGTGCGGAAGCCCTTGGCGGTGGCCGCGAGGCGGATCTCGCGGCCGGTGGCACGGCGGGCGATGAGCTCGTCGATCTCGGCGTCGAGCTTGAACAGCTCCATGATGGCCACGCGCCCCCTGTAGCCGATATTGTCGCAGCGGCTGCAGCCCACGGCCTGGTAGATCGGGCGCGTGTCGTCCGCCTCCATGCCCAGCAGGCGCCGGGTCATGTCGTCGGGGGTCCAGGGTCTCTTGCACTGGTTGCAGAGCTTGCGCATCAGGCGCTGCGCGATCACGCCGATGATGTTGCCGGCCATGATGTCGGGCAGCACGCCCAGGTCCATGAGGCGCGGGATCGCGCCGATGGAGGAGTTGGTATGCAGCGTCGAGTAGACCTGGTGGCCGGTCATGGCGGCGCGGAACGCCATCTCCGCCGTCTCCTGGTCGCGCACCTCGCCCACCAGGATCACGTCTGGGTCCTGGCGCATCATCGAGCGGATGCCCGAGGCGAAGTCGAGCTTCACCACCTCGTTCACCGACGTCTGGCGGATCATCGCCATCGGGTATTCGACCGGATCCTCGAGGGTCATGATGTTCACGCCCTCGGTGTTGATGAAGTTCAGGATCGAGTAGAGGGTCGTGGTCTTGCCGCTGCCGGTGGGGCCCGTCACGAGGATGATCCCCTCGGGCCGCGCCAGCATGAGCTTCAACGTCTTCAGGTCCTCGGGGTGCAGGCCCAGGTCCTCGAGCGGCACGATGCCCTTGTCGCGGTCGAGGATGCGCAGCACGATGTTCTCGCCGTG
>CAMPHL010000172.1 GCA_946885905.1 uncultured Pseudomonadota bacterium
AGCGAAGGAATCCCCACTCTATTACCGCACGGCGATCGCGATCGCGGGGAGCTCCGGAGCGGACCCGCAGGCGCTCGACGATCTATACCGGGAAGGCGCGCGCCGGTTCCCGATCAACCTGGGCATCGTCGACGCTCGGCGCAACTTCCTCATGCCGCAGTGGGGCGGCAGTTACGACGCCCTGGATCGCCTGATCCGGGACGCCGTCCTCCGGACGCAGGCCTCCGAGGGAACGGCCTTCTACGCCCGCCTCTATGTCTCCGTCGCGCGCAACATGTGGGAGCAGAAGGACTTCTTCGCACAGACCCGCGCCCGATGGCCGCTGATGCGGCACGCATTCGAGGATGCGGTTGTCCTCGATGCGGACACGTCCATGCTCAACGCCTACGCTACGTTCGCCTGCATGGCCGGTGACCGCGAGACGCTGCGTCGAATCGTGGCCAGGCTCGGACCGCGCGCCGCCCTCGGCTGGGGCCTGCGATTCGTTTCGCCCGACGCATGCATGGAGATGGCCCGGGCCGAACGTTGAGGACAGGACGTCTTGTCGCCGGATGCATTGCCTTGGTGCTGGCGTGCGCGCAGGCGGACGCCGCGCCGTCGCGCGATGACTTCGCGCGTACGGTGCGCGAGATCCAGGTGGCTTTCAACGAGTCGCGGTTCTCGGACATCGAAGCCCTCCATACCGCGAGCGCCAGGCAAGTCACGGACGACGGCACGCCGATGCTCGAGGCGTTCGAGTACGCGTACGACTCGCTATTCGGGCACGCGCCGCTCGCCCGGCTCGAGGCAGGCCTGGCCTCATGGAGCTCCGCCGCACGCGGCTCGAGCATCCAGGCCGTTACCGAAGCGTTTCTCTGGGAGAGGCGGGCGCTCAAGGCGCATGGCGCCTGGTGCCAGCCGCTCGATGCCGCCGGCAAGCCTCTCGCTGCACGATTCCTCGAACGCGCCAAGCGGGCGCTCGAGCGCGCAGACCCGGCCGCCACGCCGCTCTGGTTCACGGCTTCGCTGCGCGTGGCCGGCGCGCGCGGTGACTCGCCCCAGGCTCTCGACCGCTTGCTCGCGCGTGCAGCCTCGATGCATCCGGGATATCCCGCCATCTACTGGGCGCGCGGGGCGTTCTTCCTTCCCCCGTGGTCCGAGGGCCCCCAGGCGTTCGAGCGCTTCGCGACGGAGCACGCAGCGCGTGGGAGCGGGGGGGCATCGATCGGCTACGCGATGCTTTATGTGGCCGTAGCGCGGGAAACGTGCGGCGATTTCCTCGAGTCGACCCAGGTGTCGTGGCGGAAAATGCGCGCCGGCCTCGAGGAGCTCGCCGTGCGCCACCCCAGCGACTGGAACTGGAACCTCCTGGGGACCTTCGCCTGCCGCTTCCGCGACGTCGATGCGACACGCACGGTTCTCGCCCGGTTGGGCAGGCGCGCCCGGCTCGATATCTGGAGCTCGGGGCAAAGCACGCAATCGTGCCGCGTCATGGCGACAGACCCCAAGCCCGAGAAGGATCGGTCGGCCTAGCGGGTGCGTCGTTCCTGGAAGATCCGCAGCGACTTCGCCGCGTCCTTCCTGACCTTCCACTTGAGCGGCGCGAACCACCCGAGCGCCTTCCCGGCAGGTCCCAGCGCCTGGCTCGCCCAGCGCCAGAACGAGAAGCTGTCGTAGTGGCGCACGATCTTGCCGTCGCGGAAGGCGAACATCGCCCGGATCACGTTCACCACCGGCCGGCCCGTCCTCGTGAAGGTGTACCTGGCAGTCCATCGGGCGCGCCCGCCCTGGTCGTCGGCGAAGGCCTCGTCGAGCGTCACCTGGAGGTCGGACGCACGCGCGAGGAGCATCCGCCACATGTCGGCCGCCTCCTCGCCGCGCAAGCTCGGGAACACGGGATCGGAAAAGAAGACCTCGGGGTGGTAGCAATGGGCCATGCCTTCGGCGTCCTTGCGCGCGAAGGCGGCGTAGAACTCGCGAACCAGCGACTCATGGGGGTGCATTACTTGTCTTGATGCGAGTCAAGGCTGCGTCATTCTGCGCGTTTCTATACTGGCTGCAACATTCCAGGAGATCCCCCATGGCAACCGTAGCGCCCTCCGAGGCGAAGGCGAAGTCCGCTGTTCCCAGCGATATCGAGATCGCCCAGAAATCGAAGATGCTGCGCATCTCCGAGGTGGCGAAGACGCTCGGCATTCCCGAGGAAGCACAGGTCCCCTATGGCCACTACAAGGCCAAGATCTCGCTCGACTACATCGACACGCTGAAGGGCAACAAGGACGGCAAGTTGGTCCTCGTGACCGCGATCTCGCCCACGCCCGCCGGCGAGGGCAAGACCACGACGACCGTGGGCCTGGGCGATGCGCTCAACCAGCTCGGCAAGAAGGCGATCATCTGCCTGCGCGAGCCCTCCCTGGGCCCGGTGTTCGGCATGAAGGGCGGCGCGGCCGGAGGCGGCTACGCGCAGGTGGTCCCGATGGAAGACATCAACCTGCACTTCACCGGCGACTTCGGCGCGATCCAGCTCGCCAACAACCTCCTGGCGGCGATGATCGACAACCACATCAACCACGGCAACGAGCTGGGGTTCGACGTGCGCCGCATCACCTGGAAGCGCGTGCTGGACATGAACGACCGGGCGCTTCGCCAGATCACGGTGGCCCTCGGCGGTCCCGCCAACGGCTACCCCCGCGAGGACGGCTTCGACATCGTCGTCGCTTCCGAGGTGATGGCGATCTTCTGCCTCGCCACCTCGCTCAAGGACCTGAAGGAGCGGCTGGGCAACATCGTTTGCGGGTACACCAAGGACCAGAAGCCGATCCTGGCGCGCGACCTGAAGACGCATGGCGCGATGGCAGCGCTCCTCAAGGACGCGCTCGCACCGAACCTCGTGCAGACGCTGGAGCATTCGCCCGCGATCATCCACGGCGGCCCCTTCGCCAACATCGCGCACGGCTGCAACACCGTGCTCGCCACGCAGACGGCGTTGAAGCTGGGCGACTACGTGGTCACCGAGGCGGGCTTCGGCGCGGACCTCGGCGCCGAGAAGTTCATCGACATCAAGTGCCGCAAGGCCGGGTTGAAGCCCGCGGCGGTGGTGCTGGTCGCCACCATCCGCGCGCTCAAGTACCACGGCGGCGTGGACGTGAAGGAGCTGGGCAAGGAGAACCTGGAAGCGCTCGCCAAGGGCATCACCAACATCGAGCGTCACGTCAACAACATCAGGAACAACTACGGCCTGCCGTGCGTCGTCTCGATCAATCACCGCACCGAGGACACGGACGCGGAAGTGAAGATGCTGCAGGACAAGATGGCCCACCACGGCGCCAAGGTGATCCTCGCGCGCCACTGGGCCGAGGGCGGCAAGGGCGCGGCGGACGTGGCGAAGGAAGTCGTGCGCCTGTGCGAGGAGCCCAACAGCTTCAAGTTCGTCTACAAGGACGAGGAGACGCTCTGGGAGAAGATGAAGGCGATCGCCACCAAGATCTACGGTGCCTCCGACATCACGGCCGACTCCAAGGTGCGTGCGCAGATCAAGAAGCTGCAGGAATCGGGCTATGGGCACTACCCGGTGTGCGTGGCCAAGACGCAGTACTCGTTCTCGACCGATCCCCAGCTGCGCGGCGCGCCCTCGGGCCACGTGGTGAACATCCGCGAGGTACGCCTCGCCGCCGGCGCCGAGTTCGTCGTGATGATCTGCGGCGACATCATGACGATGCCGGGGTTGCCCAAGGTGCCCTCGGCGTGCTCCATCGACGTGGACGAGTCGGGGCGGATTTCCGGGCTGTTCTAGCCGGTAAAGGTCATTCATATCATCCAGTAGCGGCGCTCCCTCCTCCCGCCTAGAATCGCGCGCCACCTACGGCCCGTCCTCGTGACGGGCCGTGTCGTTTTCGAGGGTTCGCTGCGCGTGACGTCGTTTCAGATGCCATTCCTTCCCCCCGAGGCGCTCGCCGACGGGGCGTCCATCGCCGAGGCCGCGGCCCGCGCGGTCACGCTCGCGCGGCGGGGAGAGGCGCGCGCCGCGCTCAACCTCGCCCTGCAGGCGCGCCGCCAGGCCCAGAGCCTCGAGACTCCGCGCGGGGAGATGGAGGCGCTGAACGCCGCTGCGATGGTGCACCTGATTCGCGGCGACGCGGTTTCCGCGGCCGCGAGCGCCATCGACGCCCGCGACCTCGCGCAGCGCGCGGGCGAGCGGTCGCTCCTCGCCCAGGCGCTGGTGAGCCTGCAGATGTCGGCCTTCATCCTGGGCGCCGGCGAAGACGTCCACGCGGCCCTGCGTGAGTGCACGCGCGAGGCGCTGGAGCGCGGCGACCGGGCGGTCGAAGTGCGCGCCCGCAACGCGCTCGGTGTCGTGCTCGGGGACCGCGGGCACTTCGATGCCGCCGCTTACGAGTTCGACCGCGCCTTGCGGCTCGGACGCGAGCTGCCGTGCTCGGCGTGGAGCCCGGCGCGCATCACCGCCAACATCGCCAACCTGCACCGAAAGCGTGCGGCGGCGCATTTCACCCAGGGCTTCGAAGCGAAGGGCCTGCGCGAAGCCGGCTTCGCGATCTCCATGGCCCACGAGGCATGCCGCCTCGCCGCGGCCGAGGGCTCGACCTCGGTCGAAATCGATGCCCTCGCGATCGGCGGTTGCGCGCACGAGCAACGCGGCGAACCGGCGCGCGCGCGCCTGCTGCTACGCGAATCCATCGCGCTCGGCCGCGGCGCGCGGTGCCTCTCCGCGATCGTCTGGGTCCTGTGCGACCTCGCGCGGATGTGCCTAGCGGCGGGCGACCTGCAGGAGGCCGCGGACGCCTACGCCGAGGCGCTCGACATCGCGCGGGAGCTGCGCCCCTCGCGCAAGATCGCCGCCGCCTGCTTCGGCCTTGCCGCGGTCGCCGCCCGCGCGGGCGACACCCGCGCCGCCGCCCGCTGGCGGGAGCAGGGCGCCGAGGAAGCCGCGGCCTTCGGGATCGCCGGCCTCCAGACCCGCCGCCAGATCGGATAGGCGTCGCAAGCCCGATCCCCTATACAATGATGCCCACCCAAATGGCCACCACGACCAGGGAAGACGGCAAGCGCACGGCCGGGACCCGCCAGACCATCGGCAAGTACCCGGTCATCTCCGAGCTCGGCAAGGGCGCGACGGGCAAGGTGTACCTCTGCGACGATCCGTTCGCCAAGCGCAAGGTGGCGATCAAGCTGATCTACCCCGAGGCGCTGAAAAGCAGCGAGGACGGCCCCCTCTACAAGAGCATGTTCCTGAACGAGGCCGGGCTCGCCGGGAAGGTCAACCACCCGCACATCGTGCAGATCTACGACGCGGTGGTGGAGGGCGAGTACAGCTACATCGTGATGGAGTACGTCGAGGGCGGCACGCTCGAGAAGTTCTGCACGCCCGAGTCGTTGCTCGAGCCGCGCGAGGTGGCCGAAATCATGTTCAAGTGCGCGCGCGCGCTCGGGTTCGCGCAGACCCTGGGCCTCACGCACCGCGACATCAAGCCCGGGAACATCCTCCACAAGGACGGGACCGACATCAAGATCGCGGACTTCGGCGCCGCGATCAACAGCGTGTCCGACCGCACGGTGATCACGAACGTGGGCTCGCCGGCCTACATGGCGCCGGAGCTGGTGACGGGCACCGCCCAGGCATCGCACCTCACCGACATCTACGCCCTGGGCGTGGTGATGTATTACCTGCTCACCTCGCGCCTGCCCTTCAGCGGCGCCAACACGATGAGCGTGATCTACCAGATCGTGAACACCGAGCCCGAGCGGGCGAGCGTGCATGCCCAGTCGCTCGCGCCCGAGCTGGACACGATCGTGATGAAGGCGCTCTCCAAGGATCCGTCCATGCGCTTCGCGAGCTGGGACGAGTTCGCCGCCGCGCTCGCGGAGACCTGGAAGGGGGAAAAGGCCGCGGAGCGGCGGGAGCAGTCCGATACCGAGCGCTTCCAGCTCTCGCGCAAGCTTTCGTTCTTCAAGGACTTCCCCGAGAACGAGCTCTGGGAGGTGCTCAAGATCTCCAAGTGGGCGAAGTTCAAGCCCGACACCACGCTCATCAAGGAGGGCGACCACGGCGACTCGTTCTTCATCCTCGCCGGCGGCTACGTCCGCGTGACGCGCGAGAAGAAGACCC
>CAMPHL010000173.1 GCA_946885905.1 uncultured Pseudomonadota bacterium
ATTCCGAGGCGAAGGGCCAGCTCGCGAGCGTGATCGCGGCGCAGGCCAGGGCACCGGCCCCCACGGCCGCGAGCGACTGCCGGGCGGTGAGGGGCCGCACGATGGCGGCGATGGCGAGCACCGCCAGCACCGCAAGGCAGGTCGACTGGACCGCGTAACGCGAAGCGTGCCCCACGCCGAAGCCCACGCGCCCGGCGACCGTGGCGGCAATGGACAGGAGGATGAACGCCAGCCAGGCGACCGTGGTGGGCGACACCTTCCAGAGTCCACGGCGCAGGGACCACGCGAAGGCGAGGAGCATTGCGACGCCGAGAAGGGCCGAGTGGGAGCGTCCGGGAAGGATGGCGCCCACGAGGACGAGGAAGAAGTGGACCGAGTCGAACGGATGGGCGAAGGCCGCGAAGACCGAGGGGTGGTTGGGCGGCCGCACATAGCCGATGAAGAACAGCACCCATAGCGCGACGGCGAGCGCCGCGGCCGCCGCCGCACGCGCCCGGCGCCCCTGGATCGCGCAGGTCGCCGCCGCCACGGGCAGGGCGAAGAGGCCGCTCGCCTGGCTCGCCGCGGCGAGCGCTCCCAGAACGAGCGTCGCCCAGGTGGCGGCCGCGCCGTCGCGCTGCGCGCAGTACAGGCAAGCGAATGCGAAGAAGACCACGCCGATGTTCGACATCGCCGACATCGAGATCAGCGAAGCCTCGTAGTAGCTGAGTTGCAGCGTGACCAACGCGGCGGCCGCGAAGATCGGGGCCGGAAGGCGGTCGCGGAACTCGGCCCAGGCGAGCAGCAGGATGCCCAGCCATGCGGCGTTGCCCAGCAGCACCAGCGCGCGGAAATCGAGGTGCCCCGCGACTGCGGCCATCGACCATGCGGCCAGCCGCGAGAGCGCCACACGGTGCTCGTTGTGCTGGTGCACCAGGAGTGCCAGCCATTCGCCCGGCGTGGCTGCATCCTGCATCGCCATCACCCCCGCCAGGATCGCGTCGTAGTCGTCCCATACCGGGACGTTGAACCAGAAGTGCCGCAGCAGCAGCAGGTAGAGCACGAAAGGCACGCCGATCCACATTGCGGCTGCGGCGAACGCACGCGACGTCGGCATCGGCACCTCGCCGGCGCGTGGCAGCGAGGCGTGCTCGAGGCGAGCGCGAATCAGGCGCCGCAGCGGGGATTCGAACCACGCATAGCTGGCGGCTGCGAAGGCTACGATGCCCACGACCACCACCGCGACCATCGCAGGATGGAGATTCCACCCCGCGGCCTGCGCGTGCGCGACGCCGGTCCACCCGATCCAGTGATAGATGTACACGCCGTAGCTCGCGTTGCCCAGGAAGACCAGCCACGGCCGCTTGAGAAGTCCGGAGAGGAACGTGGGTCCCGCGGCGAGCGCCAGCACCACGCCGGAGAAGGGAACCATGTAGGCCACGTCCAGCCGGTACTGCCGCATGATGACGTGCGCGGCTTCGTCGGCGGGGAATGGCGCGGCGTTCAGTATCGCCGTCAATACGAGGCTCGCGCCCAACAGCTTGTCGCGCGTGGAGCGGCTTTGCAGCGCGGGCAGGTGGCCCCCCAGCAGCAGCCGCGCGGCGACGACCCCGGCGAGGAACTCCGGAATGCGCCAGGCGATGTTGCGCGAGGCGACGATGTCGAGCCAGAACGTGCGGTCCCAGCCGTAGCGGTAGACGAGGACCAGGATCAGGGTCTGCATCACCACGCCGAAGGCCGCGGCCGCGGCGAACACCGACCAGAGGCGCGTGGTCGTGCGGGCGTAACGCGCCACCAGCGCGAGGATGAACGGGCAGATCGCGTAGAAGCTGAATTCCGTCGAGATACTCCACGCCGGCCCGTTCCAATGCTGCTGCGTGGCGTAGGTCGGAGCGAAGGTCTGCAGCGCGAACAGGTTCGCGAGCCACGATTCGACCGGGTTGGGCGGGAAGCCGAATGCGCCGGGCTTGAGGCGGTTGATCAGGACGTAGAGGAGCGTGATCAGCACCAGCGCCGCGACGTAGGACGGATAGATCCGCGCCACCCGCGCCACGAAGAACGCGCGATACCGGGACGCGGTCACGCCCGGGGCGAAGTCGTCCCAGTAGCGGTAGCAGAGGATGAAGCCCGAGAGCACGAAGAAGAAGCTCACGCCGTAGCCGCCGAGAAGCCAGTCGAGGCTCTTCGGCAGTTGCAGGAAGCCGCTGAAGTGCCCGACGAGCACCGCCGCCGCGGCGAAGACGCGCGCGCTCGTGAGCTCGTCCAGCTCCGGAAGCCGCGGCGCGGCGCTCATGGCGTGGCGCCCTTCGCCCAGCCACGCCGCAGGGCGAGCCAGAGCAGCGGCAGGCCCACGGCGACACCGCCCCAGAGGGTGACGATGCGAACCGCGGCGACCGCCGCGATCACCACGGGGGCGGAAATCCCCGCCGCGGCAAGCGCGCCCGTGAGGGCGAGCTCGAATCCGCCGATGCCCCCGGGCAGCATCGTGATCGATCCGGACAGGTGCGCCAGGCCCAATATCCCGAGCGCCTGGGTGAGATCGACGGAACCGGACTGTGCGCCCAGCGCGATCCAGAGCAGCACGCCGGTGGCGCCGTTCGCGACGAGGCCCAGCAGGACGAAGAAGGGAAGGCGCCACCCGCCCAGCATGTGGGCGGCGTCCGCAAGCAAGGTCAGCAGCCAGTCCAGCGCCCGCGCGAGGCGCGGCAGCCCCGCGAGACGCGGCCGGATCGCGCTGCAGATCGGATGCGCCACGGCGATGGCGATGAGCGCGGCGATGCCGATCGCCAGGCCCAGCAGCCAACGGTTGCCCGCGAGACCGGTTCCGACCAGCAGGCTCGCGAACATCACCAGGCCGACGAAGTCGAGCAGGCGCTCGACGAAGTAGGCAGCGAGGCTCACGTGCACCGGGACGCCTGCCTCGAGCAACAGGACGCTGCGCACCGCGACGCCCGCCTTCGCCGGCGTGGGCAGGAGCGCCAGGCCGGCGAGGAAGATGGCGAGGCCGCGGCCGAGCGGCACATTGAAACCTTCCGAGCGCAGCATCAGGTGCCAGCGCGCGAACCGCAACGCATGGTTCACGAGGAACACCACGGCGGTCGCCCCCACGAGCTGGAAGCCGATCGGGGCGTGCAGCAGCGCATCGCCTCCCCACCACAGCGCCGCGCAGAGCACCCCGAGCGACCAGATGGCAGCCAGGCCGACGATCCACCGGACGAGCCTGCGCAACTCCGCCGCGCCCCAGCGCTCCCCGTCGGCAGTCTGTCTCGCGGGTGTCATCGGAACGTGTACTTGCGGTGCGCGATGTAGCTCGTGAAGACGGGAAAGAGCACCCCCACGAGGTGGCCCAAGGCCTCCGCATGCGCGGTGATGCCGACAAAAGGCAGCACCCAGCGCGTCATCGCCACGCTCACGATCCATGTCTGTGCGAGCGCCGCCGCATTCACGAGCGCGAAGCGCCCGGCCTGCGGGATCGCGGGCTTTCCGCGGCCATCGAAGGCGAGCGTGCGCATGAGGATGAAGGCGGTGGCCATCCCCACGCCATAGGCGCACACCACCGCCCACTCGAAAGCCATCCAGCGCGAGAAGAGGAAGCGGGAGCCCCAGTTGAGCGCCGCGGCGATGCCGCCGGACACGAGGAAGAGAAGGAACTGTCGCGTCATCGCCGGGCCGTCGTGCCGCCGCGGGCGAGGCCCGCCAGCTCCCGCCCCAGCCGCAGGCTTTCCGAAATCGAGCGGTCCTCGGGATAGTAGTGCGAGGTATCCGCGAGGAAGAGGCCTCTCACCGCGCTCTGCATCGGCGGCAGCGCCTCGTAGAAGTTCGGCGTGCACACCGTCTGCGCGAACTCGTAGCGGAAGGCGTTCGCCGCGAGGATCCACGAGCGCTCGAAACGCGGGTTCACCTTCGCGAGGTAGCCGGTCACCTCCTCGATGAAGGCTTCCTTGGGAAGCTTGTACTTGGGGTGCGTCACGGGCATGTAGAACGGCGCGTACACGATGGTGCAGGGCAGCGGATTGAGGTTCGAGTACTCGATCAGCCCGGGGATCGCGATGGCGGGATCGTTGATGTTGGTCCAGAAGTTGGGGCTCACGGAGTGCTCGAGCTTGAAGATCGCGCACACCACGCCGATGTTGACGATCGCCGCGATCTTCTCGCGCTCCTGCGAAGGAAGGTCCGGTGCGAGCTTCACGAGGTACGGCAATGGGATGGTCGAGACCACAGTGTCGTAGGGCTTGAGCTCGCCTCCCACGCGGATGCCGCGCAGCGCTCCTTCGACGATTTCGATCTTCTCCGCCGCCGCCTGGAGGAAGATGCGCCCGCCCAGCCCGCGGATCTTCGCCTCGATCGCGTCGAGCAGCGTGTCGGATCCCCCCTCGAGGTAGCCCAGCCGCTCCTGGAACATGCTCTTGCGCGACAGCCCCACGCGCTTGATGCGCGTGCCCAGCCACGCCGCCGAGAGGCTGTCCTTGTACTCGAAGAACTTGAGCTCGAAGAGGCTCTTCCACAGCACGTCGTAGGCGCGCTTGCCGATCCACTTGTGCAGCCACGGCGTGGCACCCACCTTGTCGAGCGCGCGCCAGTCCGAAATCTTCGTGGTGAAGAACGCGTGCGCGCCGTAGCGCAGCTTGGACAGGAGATCGAGGCCGGGAAACTTGAGCAGCGCGAAGGGCGTGCCCCACTCGTGCAGCTTCCCCTGGTAGTAGAAACCCATCTTCGTATCGACCCAGCGCAGCTTGTCGTGGATGCCCAGCTCGCGCAGGTACTCGAACGTGGTCTGGTCGGGCTTGCAGATGAAGTGGTAGTAGCGCTCGATCTTGAGCCCGTCGATCTCGGTCGAGGCCGACATGCCGCCGATGCGCTTGTCGCGCTCGTAGATATCCACGGCCCAGCCCGCCTTGAGCAACTCGTACGCGACGCCCAGCCCCATGGGTCCCGCACCGAGGACCGCGGCCTTCTTACCCCTGCCTTGGGAGGGCGCGGGCGGAAGGTCTCGCTCGCTCATCGCTCCACCAGCACGTGGCTGTACCGCGGATCGCAATAGCTCTCGCGCACCGCCTCCTCGAACGGCGTCTGGCGGAAGCCGAAGGCCGCTTCGGTGTCCACGCCCTTGAAGTCGTCGCCCGCCGAGAGCGCGCGGAGCTGGTCCGCGGTGAACGGCGGCTTCGAGCTGAAGAGCGCGTAGATGCGAAGCAGCGCGGCGAAGAGCCCGGTCGGGATGTGCACGATCCAGGTGTCGAGGCCCTTCACCTTCTTGATGAGCCGGATGATGTCCACGTAGTCGATGCGGGTGGCGCCGACCACGTCGTAGACCGTGCCGTCGGGCATGTTCTCGCCCGCCCAGACGAGCGCGCGGCAGAAGTCGCGGATGTAGAGCGGCTGGCGCATGAAGCGGCCGTGGCCGGGAATGGGAAAGACCGGCGTCTTCGCCATGAAGCGCGAGAGCCATCCGAGGTGCTTGGGGTCGAACCAGCCGAACATGAGCGTGGGGCGCAGCACGCAGTGCGGCAACCCCGAGGCCTGGACCATCTCCTCCTGCGTCTTCTTGGTGCGCGTGTAGTCGTCCTCGGCCACCGAAACCACCACCGAGGAGCTCACGTGCACGAGGTACCTGGCACCCCGGCGCTTGATCGCCTCGAGCATCCGCCGCGTCGCCTCGATGTTGTTGCGGATGAATTCCTCCGGGTACTTGCCGGTGATGTGCGCGTGGAGCACGAAGACGAGTGTGGCGGGCTCGAAGAGCTCCTCCCACTCGCCCGGCTGCGCCATGTCCGCCACGACAGCCTTCACCGACGGTACCAGCGCGCGCAGGATCTCGAGGTTGCGCACGTGCTTGTCGATCGCGACGATGTCCGCATAGCCCCGCTCGGCCAGCATGAGGATGAGGTTCTGCCCGACCAGGCCCGCGGCGCCGGTCACGATGACGCGCGGCTTGCTCACAGCTTCGTCCGGACGAAGATCGGCTCGGGAATGTGCCGGATGACGAGCATGATCCAGCGCCAGAACCACGGCGTGTAGACGATGCCCGCGCGTCGATCGACGGCGGCCACGATGTCGCGCGCGACGCGCGCGGGCGAGGCCCAGAGC
>CAMPHL010000174.1 GCA_946885905.1 uncultured Pseudomonadota bacterium
TGGCCGCGTGGCGCCGGCCGGCGCGCGAATGGCTGCGGCGGCGAGGCTTGTGGCAATGAGCGGCGAGCTTCCCTTCACCGGCGAGCGTTACGTGCCTGGCGTGCAGGGCGAGATCTGGCTCTAGCACTGGCATCGGTACCACTTCGCGATGCGTTGGGCCCGCGGCAAGCGCGTGCTCGACGTGGCCTGTGGCGAGGGATACGGCACCGCGGCCCTCGCCCGCGTGGCCACGAGCGCCGTAGGCGTGGACGTTTCCGCGCAGGCGATCGCGCACGCGCGCTCGACATATGCGGGCGTGGCCAACACGTCCTTCGTCGAGGCCTCGTGCACGCAGCTTCCGCTGCCCGCGGCGTCCTTCGACACCGTGGTTTCGTTCGAGACGCTCGAGCACGTCCAGGCCCAGGAGGCGTTCCTCGACGAGGTCGCGCGGGTGCTGGCGCCCGACGGCGTCCTGGTCCTCTCGTGCCCGAACAAGGTCGAGTACACGGACAAGCGCGATTACCACAACGAGTTCCACGTGAAGGAGCTCTACCGCGAGCAGCTGCAGGAGCTCGTATCCGCGCGCTTCCCCGAGATCGCCTGGTTCGGCCAGCGGCCCTCGTTCTATTCCGTGATCGCGCCTGAAAGTGCGGCCGGAGGAGGCGAGCTCTTCGAGGCTGCCGAGGCCGATCCGCGCGAGGCCGGTTCCGCGCTCGCCAACCCCCTCTACTTCGTGCTCGTCGCCAGTCGCCGCCGCGAGAGCATCGCCGCGCTGCCCGCGCCCGTCTCGGTGCTGGCCGACCGCGACGAGTGGATACAGCGCAACTACACCGACGTGATGCGGGAGCTCGAGCGCGCCGTCGCGCGCGTCACGGCGCTCGAAGGACACGTGGCCGGGCGGGAAACCGCGATCGCCCGGCTCGAGGAAATGGTGCGCGAGGTGAATGCCGCAAGGGACGCTGCCGATACCCAGCACCGGGCGGCGTTGGCGAACCTCGACGCCGAGCTGCGTCGCCGCGACGCCACCATCGATGCGAAACAGGGCGAGATCGACCGGCGCGGGGGATTGCGCTGGTGGCTGAAGCTGCCGTTCTACCGGCTGGGCCTGCTCAGATCGAAGGACTGAAGGCGATGCGGTTGCGCCCGCGGCCGGGGTCGCGCTCGACCACCCGCCGGCGCACCTCGACCTGGCAGGGCAGGGGCCTGCGGATCTCCCAGCGCCGGCTGTGGAGCGAGAACGCCGGACTGTAGTAGGGGTCGCCGGCTTCGAGCAGCCGCTTCCACTTCTCGCGGAAGGCGGTGGTATCCACCGGGTGGGGGTCGAACTCGCTCGTGCCGCGCGTGAAGGACTCGTGGTGGATCAGCCGCGCCGAGGCGCAGAAGAGCACGCGCCGGCCGGAATCGACCACCCGCAGGCACAGGTCGACGTCGCCGTAGCCCACCGCGATCTTCTCGTCGAAGCCGCCGACTTCGTCCCACGCATCCTTGCGCACCAGCATGCACGCGGCGGTCACTGCCGCGACCTCGCGTGTCATCGACAGCAGCTCGCGGCTCACGCCCGACGTGTCCTCGGGATAGCGCAGGAACTTGCCGTAGTGCTCGGCCCCGCGCGACATGCCGATGCACACGCCCGCGTGCTGGATGGTCTTGCGGTCCGGGTAGAAGAGCATCGCGCCCACGATGCCGGCCTCGGGCTGCTGGCCCAGCTCCACCATGCGCTCGAGCCAGCCGTGCTCGTAGGCCTCGATGTCGTTGTTGCAGAGCAGGTAATGCGAGTACCCCTCGCCCAACTGCTTCACCGCCCAGTTGTTGATCGCGGCGAAGTTGAACGTCCCGGAGTAGCGCAGCACCTTCGCCTGGCCGGCGAGCGAGGCCAGGTAGTCCAGGGTGGCGGGGTCGTCCGACTCGTGGTCCACCACGACGATGTCGCAGGCGACCTTGCCGATCGTGGCGCGAAGGCTGTCGATGCACTGGCGCAGCAGCTCGCCGTGGTTCTTCGTGGGGATCACGATCGCGACCCGCAGCCCTTCGGCGAGCGCATAGCGCACGGAGAAGAAGTTGAAGCTCGCGCCCTCTTCCACGCGGCCGGGAACGCCCGTGCGCTCCAGGTGCCGGCGCAGCAACCCCAACGACGCCTCCATCACCTGGCCCTGGCGCGCGTGCCCTGCGGAGGCGCCGAGGTTGCGCCACCGGTAGAGGATTTCCGGGATGTGGACGATCTTGCGCGCGCGTTCGCTCACCCGGACGATGAGGTCGTAGTCCTGCGAGATCCTGAGCGCCTCGTTCCAGCCGCCCACCTCGCGCAGCAGCGACGCGCGGAACGCCACCAGGTGGACGATGTAGGGGTGCGAGCGCAAGTGCTCCGGCGAGAATGCCGGCCGCAGGATGTAGCGCTGGACTTCCTGGGCATCGGGTCCGACCAGCACCTCGTCCGAGTAGAGCATGTCCGGATCGTCGGCGAGGATGCTTTCGGCCACGCGGAACAGCGCCTGCTCCTCCAGCACGTCGTCGTGGTCGAGGAGCACGACATATTCGCCGCGTGCCATCCCCAGCGCACGGTTGGATGCGCGCGACACGCCGCCATTGGCCTCGGCGTAGTCGACGCGGATGCGCGGATCGGCCGCCGCGTACTCGTCGAGCACCTCGCGCACGTGCTGCTCGGTGGACCCATCGTCGGCTACGCAGAGCTCCCATTCCGGGTAGATCTGGCCGCGCACCGAGTCGAGCGTCTGGCGCAGCAGCGCTTCGGGCGTGTTGTACGTGGGGACGATCACGGTGAGCAGCGGCCGGCGCGGCAGCCGTTGGACGCGTTCGGCCAACCGCGGACGGACATCGCGTTCCAGCGTTTCCCGATAGCGGCGCCAGATGGCTGAAGGCGTCTCGTCCGCCTCCTTCGGGGTTGCGGCCGCGGCGTCGCCGTACCTCAAGCGCCGCCAGGCCTTGCGAATCGCGGGGACAGTCGTGCCGAGCCAGCGCACCGGCCGAGTGAGGCGCCAGCTCGTGGACGCCATCACCTCGTTCAGCTTCGCCTCCTCGTCCTGCAACTGCCGCTCCTTCTCCTGCAGCCGCATGCCCCTCTCGGCGAGCACCGAGCGCGCATCGTGCAGCTCGCCGCGCAGCGCCCGGAGCTCCTGCTCGAAAGCGCGCCGCTCCGCGGCACGATCCTGCTCGGAGCGGTGGCGCGCATCCACGGCCACATTGAGCTGCACGTGCGTGGCGCGCAGCTGCTTCCACATCGAGGCGAGCGTCATCGCCTCGCCCGACTCGGCGGCTTCCAGCGGCCGCGCCGCGGGTACCGGGCCGGTGCGCGGCTGCAACGGGAGCAGGCGGTGATAGTCCGCGACCATCTCCGCAATGGTGCGATGCGTGAAATCCACGAGGTTCTTGCGCACGCGTGCGAGCGCCCCGCGATCGGATTCGAGCGCCTTCATGCGGGCGAGTAGCGACGAGACGTCGGGCTCGAAGAGGAATCCGTCCTCGCCGTCGCGCACCCGCTCGGCGAAGGCGCCCACGCGCGTCGCCGCAGGCGGCACGCCCAGCATCATCAGCTCCGAGAGCGCATATCCGAAGGTCTCCGCGACGACGCTCGCGCAAACGCCGACGTGCGGGCGGATCGCGCGAATGTGGCCAGGAAGCTCGCGCAGCTCGTAGCGGGAAGTGACGTGCACGTGGTCCTGGAAACGGAAATAGTCACCCGCCTCCCCACACCCCAGGAAATAAATGTCGGCGAAGCGGGCGAGCTCGGGGACGGCGGCTCGGAGCAGGCGCAGGCCCTTGGCGATCGAGAGCTGGCCCAGGACCAGGACACGCAGCCGCTCCTCGGGCGAGAAGGTGCCAAGGTCCACGTGCGGCAGCGGATCGGCATAGCCGTGCGGCACGACTTCGAAGGCAAGCTGCGCGAAGCGCGACTCCAGTCGCTGCAGGTTCGGGACCACGAGCCGCACCCAGGGGCGCCGGACCAGCTCGACATAGCGTTCCCGCGCGGCGATGCGCGCGGGCGGCTCGAAGCCGGAGAAGGGGTTGTAATCGGGGTTGTCCTGGTGGCACTCGGCCACGCGGGCGCCGTCGCACTTTCCGCACACCTGGCCGTAGTGCAGGTTGATCGCCGGGCACCACGGAAAATAGTCGTGGCACACCACCAGCGTCGGCAGCCCCGTCTCGAGCGCCTCGAGCGAATGCCCGATGAGCGAGGAGACGATCAGCGCCTGCACGCCGTGCGCCTCGATGATCTCGCGCAGCGCCGCCGAGTACCCGGCGTGCTGCGGCACCGTCGCGTCGATGCGCTCGGCGAACTTCCAGACCTCGAGCGGCGCCTCGGCGGTCGCATCCGCGAAGAGCGCCACGCCCGCTCCCATGGCGGCGTCGTGCGCGAACGGCCTCAGGACCAGGTTGGTCCGGGCGGTGTCCGCATTGCTGAAGTCGACCAGCCATTTCGCGCTGCCGCCACCGAGGTCGTGGATGACGTGCAGCTGCACGGGGCGGGCGCCGGAGGATTCGTGCGCCATAAGAGCGGAATTCTACCGTGGCGGGATGCAGACGCGCCCATGAGAAAATGCGGCCATGAATCCGCGCCTCGACCTGCTGCACCCCTACCCTTTCGAGCGGCTTCGCGAGCTGCTTGCCGGTGCCACGCCGCCTGCGGGCCTGAAGCCCGTGGCCCTCCAGATCGGCGAACCGCAGCATCCCGCCCCCCAGCTGGTGAAGGACGCGCTCGCAGGCGCCATGGCGGGACTCGCGCGCTACCCGCTCACCCGGGGGCTCCCCGAGCTGCGGCAGGCGATCGCGCAGTGGCTGGTGAAGCGCTACGGGCTCGCGGCGATCGACGCGGAGACCGAGGTGCTGCCGGTCGCGGGCAGCCGCGAGGCGCTCTTCTCCATCGCGCAGGTGGCGCTCGATCCGGACGAGCCGGACGCCGTCGCGATCTGCCCCAATCCGTTCTACCAGATCTACGAGGGCGCCACGCTCCTGGGGGGGGCCAAGCCCTACTACTTGAACCTCACGGCCGCGGGCGGCTATCGCGCCGACTGGGATTCGGTGCCCGAAGCCGTATGGAAGCGCGCGCGCCTGGTGTTCGCCTGCTCTCCCAACAACCCCACGGGGCGGGTGATGACGCTCGCCGAATGGCAGCGCCTGTTCGAGCTCTCCGATCGCCACGGATTCCTGGTGATCTCCGACGAGTGCTACAGCGAGATCTACTTCGACGAGTCGAACCCGCCGCTGGGCGCGCTTTCGGCCGCGCGCCAGCTCGGGCGCGACGATTACCGGCGCCTCGTCGTGATGGGGTCGCTGTCCAAGCGATCGAACGTGCCGGGCCTGCGCTCGGGCTACGCGGCGGGCGACCGCAAGGTGATCGACCGCTTCGCGCTCTATCGCACCTACCACGGCACCGCGCTCAGCAACACCGTGCAGGTCGCTTCCACCGCGGCGTGGAAGGACGAGGTCCACGTGGTGGAGAACCGGCGCCTCTACCGCGAGAAGTTCGCCACCTTCTACGAGCGCGTGAATCCGGCGCTGCCGCTCGCGCGCCCCGAGGCGGCGTTCTATTACTGGGCGCAGGTTCCGGGTGGAGACGACCTCGCCTTCGCCCGCGATCTCTACGCCGCCACGGCCGTGACCGTCCTTCCGGGCAGCTTCCTTTCGCGCGAAGCCCATGGCGTCCATCCCGGCCGCGGCTTCGTGCGCATGGCGCTGGTCTCGACGGTGGAAGAGACCGTCGAGGCGGCCGCCCGCATCGCGCAGTTCGCCTCCACATGCAAGCTTTCCTCGCGCTCGTCGATCGCCTGAACGAGGCGGGCGCGGACGAGCGCGCCCGCGTCGAGGCCGAGATCTGGGAACGCTTCGGCGTGGAGCGGGCGCTGCTCTCGCTCGACATGAGCCACTTCTCGCTCTCGGTGCGGCGCTCGGGGATCCTGCCCTACATCGCCCTCATACGCCGCATGCAGGCCGTCACGCGCCCGATCGTGGAAGCCGGCGGCGGCACGGTGATCAAGTACGCCGCCGACAACATGATCGCGGTCTTCGAGACGGCCGACGAGGCGGCGGCCGCGGCGCTCGCGATCAACCGCGCCATCGT
>CAMPHL010000175.1 GCA_946885905.1 uncultured Pseudomonadota bacterium
CATGATCGACGGCAAGGAAGACGTCGTGATCGTCGACGTGCGCTTCCCGACCGACTACCGCAAGTCGCACATCCCCGGGGCCGTGAACCTGCCCAAGGGCAAGTGGCAGACCGGCGCGGGCCTGTCGAAGGAGAAGCCGAACGTCCTCTACTGCTACAACCAGACCTGCCACATGGCCGCCGAGGCGGCGCTCGAGCTGCTCGCGCAGGGCTACCCGGTGGTCGAGATGGAAGGCGGCTTCGCGGCGTGGGAGGCGAACGGCTCCCCGGTCGAGGCCACCCAATCCCGGGCGGCTTGAGGAGGCGGCCATGATCGACAAGCGCACGGCGCCCTTCGGGGCGCTTCTGCTCCGCGTCTGCCTCGGGGCCATGTTCCTGATGCACAGCCTGTACCTCAAGCTCGTCGTCTTCACGCTGCCCGGCACGGTCAAGTTCTTCGAATCGCTCGGGCTGCCGGGCTTCGCAACGCACCTCACCATCGCGGTCGAGGCGGTGGGCGGCCTCATGCTGGTCGCCGGGTTCAAGACGCGCTACGCCGCGGCGGCGCTGCTGCCCGTGCTGCTCGGCGCCACCTGGGTGCACTGGAAGAACGGGTGGCTCTTCACCAACGCGGGCGGCGGCTGGGAATACCCGCTCTTCCTCGCCGCGGCCACCGTGGTCCAGGCGCTGCTCGGCGACGGCGCGTACTCCGTGGGTGCTAGAGTGGCCCCCACGGAGGTGCCGCAATGGCAGGTGGCGACGCGAAGCTGATCCTCTACGGCGACAGGGACCTCACCAGCCCCTACGTGACGTCGGTGGCCGTCGCGCTCGCCGAGAAGGGGCTGGTCTACGAGCTGCGCCGCGTCGACCTGAACAGGAAGGAGAACCTCGACGACACGTATCGCACGCGCTCGCTCACCGCGCGCGTGCCGGCGCTCACCCACGGCGAGTTCTCGCTGTCCGAGTCCTCGGCGATCGACGAATACCTCGAGGAAGCCTTCCCGCCGCCGAAGTACGCGCCGATCTACCCGCGCGATCCGCAGAAACGCGCGCGCGCCCGGCAGGTCCAAGCCTGGGTGAGAAGCGACCTGATGCCGATCCGCATCGAGCGCAACACCACGGTGGTGTTCTTCGGCGCGCGCCTGAAGCCCCTGTCGGCCGAGGCGCAGGAGTCGGCCTCGCGCCTGTTCACCGCGGTCGAGACGCTGCTTCCGGCCGGCGCCGAGAACCTCTTCGGCGAATGGTGCATCGCGGACACCGACCTCGCCCTGATGCTGAACCGCCTCGCGATGCACGAGGACGTGATGCCTGACCGCCTGGTGCGCTACGCCAGGAACCAGTGGGCACGGCCCTCGGTCAAGGCGTGGCTCGCGCTCGATCGGGAAAGGACGCCGGCGTGACCGGGGCGGAGTTGGGAGTGCTGCAGTCGGTGGCGCTCGCCTCGCTGCTCGCGTGGGCGAGCGGCATGCGCCTCTACATGGTGGTCTTCGCCGTGGGCCTCGCAGGCTACCTGGACTACGTGGACCTGCCGAAGGGGCTCGAGGTGCTGCAGCACCCCTGGGTCATCGGCGCGGCCGGCTTCATGCTCGCGATCGAGTTCCTGGCCGACAAGGTCCCTGCGATCGACTCGGCGTGGGACGCCATCCACACCTTCATCCGCATTCCCGCCGGCGCGCTGCTCGCCGCGGGCGCGACCGGGGACAGCCTCACGGCGCTCACCGTGGCCGCGGGGATCCTCGGCGGCACGATCACGGCGGGCACGCATTTCGCCAAGGCGGGCGGGCGCGCGGTGATCAACACCTCGCCCGAGCCGGTCTCGAACTGGGGAGCCTCCTTCACGGAAGACGCGCTCGTCCTCTCGGGGACCTGGCTGGCTTTCGCCCATCCGCTCGTTTTCCTGCTCCTGCTGCTTCTTTTCCTCCTTATGCTGGTATGGTTGATACCCAAGGTGTGGCGGGGCGTCAGGGCCGTGGTGAACCGCCTGTCCGGCCCGCGCCAGGTTCCCTCGCCGGGCGCTTGACGCCTTCCGGGGCGGCAAACAGAATCAGTGACAAGCAAGCTTCACAAGACAAGTTTCAGGCCGGCATTCCATTCCCAGGAGGAGTTCCCATGAAGACCGTTCGTGTCTCGAGGCTCGCCGTCATTGCGGCGGGCGTGGCGCTGTCGCTTCCCGCGGCCGCGCAGCAGGTGACGATGATGACCGGGCCGCAGGGCGGCTCGTGGGTGCCGCTGGGCGGGGCGCTCAAGAACATGTGGGAGAAGGCGGTCCCGGGCCTGCAGATGACCGTCACGCCCGGCGCGGGCGTGGCCAACGTCCGCGGCGTCGACGAGGGCAAGGCGCAGCTGGGCTTCGCCAACTCCTCGAGCACCGTGGACGGGCTCGCGGGGCGGGCGCCGTATCCCAAGAAGGTGACCAAGGTCTGCCAGGTCGCGAACCTGTATCCGCAGTATTTCCAGGTCGCCGCGCTGGCCGACTCGGGCGTGAGCTCGTACAAGGACCTCAAGGGCAAGGCGGTCGTGACCCAGCCCAAGGGCAACACCGCCGAGACGCTCACCGAGGCGATCCTCAAGGCCAACGGCATGAGCTACCAGTCGCTTTCGAAGATGAACTTCCAGGCTTCGTACAACGACGCGGTCGCGATGATGAAGGACGGGCACGTCCAGGTGATGACGATGGGCACCACGGCGCCGGCCTCCGCGATCATGGACCTCGCCTCCGCGCGCGACGTGAAGCTGGTGCCCGTGGACGACAAGACCATGGCCGAGATGAACAAGCAGAACCCGGGGTACATCAAGCGCATCATCAAGGCCGGCACCTATCCCAAGCAGGACAAGGACGTGCCGGTGATCGGCTACTCCACGCACATCGTTGCCGCGTGCGACCTGCCCGAGGACGTGGTCTACAAGATCACCAAGGCCATGGCCGAGCACGTGGACGACATGGCCGCGGTGGTGAAGCCCATCGCGGGGCTCACGCCCAAGGACATGGCCGTCGACATCGGCGTGCCGTTCCACAAGGGCGCGCAGAAGTACTACAAGGAAAAGGGCGTTCTCTAGCCGCGCGGCCCAGCTGAGAAGGGGCGGCGCGAGCCGCCCCTTTTCGTGACGGCATGTCCGAGACCGTTCCGCAAGTCGTTTCCGACGAGAAGGCCGCGACCGCGCCGCAGGCGCGCGTCCTCGCGTGGCTGGTCACGCTCATCGCGGTGGCGATGTCGCTCTACCACATGTACGTCGCCGCCTTCGGCCCGCCCGAGGCGGTGATCTTCCGCGGGACGCACTTCCTCTTCGCGATCACGCTCGTCTTCATCCTCTACCCGCTCATGCCGGGCCGGCGCGCGGCCTGGCGCATCGCCGACTTCGTCCTGCTGGTTGCCGGGTGGGCGGTCGTGCTGCACATCTTCGTCAACTACGACTACTTCATCAATCGCATCATCTACATCGACGATCTCACGGCGTGGGACAAGTTCTACGCCGTGGTTTCGATCATCGTGGTGCTGGAGGGGACCCGTCGCGTCATAGGCCTGGCGCTGCCGCTCACGGCGCTGGCCTTCCTCACCTACGCGATCTTCTTCACCCAGGTGCGCACGCCGGTGCTCCTCGAGCAGCTCTACCTGTCCACCGAGGGCATCTGGGGCTCGACGCTCGGCGTCTCGGCGAGCTACGTGATGCTCTTCGTGGTCTTCGGCGCGTTCATGGAGAAGAGCGGTACCGGGCAGCTCTTCATGGATTTCGCGATGTCGATCACGGGCCACACCGCCGGCGGCCCCGGGAAGGTCGCCGTGGTGTCCTCGAGCCTCTTCGGCACGGTTTCCGGCAGCGCGGTCGCCAACGTGATGGTCGACGGCCCGATCACGATCCCGCTCATGAAGCGCACGGGCTTCCGCCCGCCGTTCGCCGCCGCCGTGGAGTCGGTGGCCTCCACCGGTGGGCAGCTCATGCCGCCGGTCATGGGCGCGGCCGCCTTCGTGATGGCCGAGTTCCTCGTGGTGCCGTACGCGACCGTGGCGCTCTGGGCGCTGATTCCGGCGGTGCTCTACTACATCGCCGTCTTCTACGCGGTGCACTTCGAGGCGAAGCGCTGGGGCCTCGCCGGCGTGCCCAAGTCCCAGCTGCCGACCTTCCTCCACGTGATGGCGGAGCGCGGGCACCTTTTCGCGCCGATCATGGTGGTGCTGGTGGGGTTGATTCTGGGCTACTCGGCGCCGCTTTGCGCGCTGGCGGGTGCGCTCGCATGCCTGCCGGTGGCGCTGATGCGGGCGAGCACGCGCAAGGACATCGGCTGGATCAACGTCGTGGACGCGCTCGTCGACGGCGCCAGGAACACCCTCGCCGTCGCGATGGCGTGCGCCTGCGCCGGCATCGTGATCGGGGCGGTCACGATCACGGGGCTCGGCATCGTCTTCACGCAGGTCGTGATCACGCTCTCGCAGAACTCCCTGGTGCTGGCGCTGGTCTTGACCGCCATGGCCGGCATCATCCTCGGCATGGGAATGCCCACCACCCCCGCCTACATCGTGATGGTGTCGCTGCTGGTGCCCGCGATCATCAAGCTGGGCGCGATCCCGCCCGCGGCGCACATGTTCGCCTTCTACTTCGCGATCCTCTCGGCTATCACCCCGCCGGTGGCACTTGCCGTGTTCGCCGCGGCGGCGCTCGCGAAGGCCGACATGTGGAAGACCGGATGGGAGGCGCTGCGCATGGCCGCCCCCGCCTTCATCGTTCCCTTCATGTTCGTCTACGAGCCGGCGCTCCTCACCATCGGCGATCCGGGGATCGTCGCCTGGCGCTTCTTCGCTTCGTGCGTGGGTGTGGTCTGCCTCGCCGCGGGCCTGCAGGGCTACCTCATGGGGATCGCCCGGCCGTGGGAGCGGGGGGTGCTGCTGGCCGCGGCCTTCTGCCTCATCAAGCCCGACGTGGTCACCGATCTCCTGGGCTTCGGGTTGATGGCGGTCGCGCTGGCCGCCCAGAAGCTACGTCCCCGGGTGTATCGGGATCCATCCATCGTGGATCCCATGGCAGGCGACGCTCGCCCCGTCGAACGGCAGTAGGTCGGGCCGCACCTCGCGGCATTTTTCGCGCGCGTGGGGGCAGCGCGGGTTGAACGTGCATCCCGTGGGCGGGTCGAGCGGATTGGGCACCTCGCCCGCGACCGGCGTGCGCGCCTTGCCCGACATGGTGATGTCCGGGATCGCGCTCTGCAGCATGCGCGTGTAGGGGTGCAGGGGCCTATCGAAGAGCGTCTTCGTGTCCGCGATCTCGACGATGCGCCCGAGGTACATCACGCCCACGCGCGTCGAGATGTGCGACACCACGGCGAGGTTGTGCGAGATGAAGAGGTAGGTGAGCCCGTGCTCGCGCTGCAGGTCCTTCATGAGGTTGAGGATCTGCGCCTGCACCGACACGTCCAGCGCGCTGGTGGGCTCGTCGCACACGAGGAACTCGGGATTGGAGGAAAGGGCGCGCGCGATGGAGATGCGCTGGCGCTGTCCGCCCGAGAACTCGTGCGGGTACTTCTCGTCGTCCTGGGCCGAGAGCCCCACGTCGGTGAGGAGCTCGCCCACGCGCCGCCGGATCGCCGCGCCTTCCTTGATGAGGTCGTGCGAGCGGATCGGCTCGGCGACGATCTTCGAGACCCGCCAGCGCGGATTCAGGCTCGCGTACGGGTCCTGGAAGATCATCTGGAAACGCCGCCGCAAGCCGAGCATCTCGGAGCGGCTCGATATCGCGCCCATGTCGGCGCCGTCGAAGACGACGCGGCCGCGCGAAGGCGCGTAGAGGCCGCAAATGAGCCGCGCGACCGTGGACTTGCCGCAGCCCGATTCGCCCACGAGCGAGAGCGTCTCGCCGCGGTTGATGCTGAAGCTCACGCCGTCCACGGCCTTCAGGAGCTGCCGCGGCGCGCCCTCGATCACGCGGTTAAGCCACGGGCGCGACACGTCGAAGTCCTTGGCGAGGTCCTCGACTGCGAGGAGCGTTCTTCCTTCGCTCGGTTTTCCCGCCTCAGCCATTCACCACCTTCGGTTGCAGGTCGTGCAGCCAGCAGGCCGCGAGCGTGTTG
>CAMPHL010000176.1 GCA_946885905.1 uncultured Pseudomonadota bacterium
CGGGGCCCTCGAGCCGGACTTGCAGGTCGCGCCACGGCCGTTCCTCGAACGATTCGCCGCCACCGGAGCCGGAGCCGCTGCCCGAGCTCGAGCCCGGGCGCGAGGCCGAGCTCGCCCCGTACACGCGGCTGATGTTGATGCCGCCCAGGAAGGCCACGCGCCCATCGACCAGCAGGAGCTTGCGATGGTCGCGCGCCTGGGCGCCGACCGGCCCGCGCTTGAGCAAGCCCGGAGCCGGCGGGTTGAACACCGCCACGGCGATGCCCGCCTGCTCGATCTGCTCGAAAAAACTCTTGGGCGTGTTCATGGAGCCGACCGCGTCGTAGATGAGGCGCACCTTCACGCCGGCCCTCGCGCGCTCGGCCATCGCCTCGGCGAACTCGCGCCCGACCTCGTCATCCTCGAAGATGTACATCTCCATGTGGATGTGGTGCTTCGCGCCCCGGATGGCCTGGAGCATCGAGCGGTACGTCGCGCGCCCATCTTCCAGCGGCGTGGCGGCGTTGCCGACCGAAAGCGGCGAGCCGGCGAGCGCCTCCTCGACGGCGATGTGCCGGTCGAGGACCGCGGAGTCGGGCGAGCGGCGCTTGAGCTCGTCGAGGATCTTCTGGCTCTGCGCGTGCGAGAGAGCGCCCTTGCCGTCGGCCAGCCGCACGGTCTCGCGCTCGCTCGCGAGCATGAACCGGTCGATGGGCTGGATCGTCGCGCACGCGGCGCAGGCCGCCACGGCGAGGACCGCCAGGAAGGCCGCGAGCCGACGTGCGACGTGGGCCGCGGCGCTAGCCACTTACCCCACGAGCCTCAGGCAGCGCCCGAGCTGGTAGACGTGGCGGCGGCTGCCGCGCGGGCGGCCGAACGCGGTGGGCTTCGGGATGACCGGGCACGGAGGGTTGCGGTAGCCGCCTTCCTCCAGCGTCGTGTCTTCCGCGACCTCGGCCCACACGCCGCCGCGCACGGGGCGGAAGATCCACTGCACATACCCGGCGCGCGATGCCGCCTCGATGAGCTCCTCCGAATCGGGCACCTCGGCGACGATGGGCGGCTGTCCGTCGATGGCGATGGGCAGCGTGCCGAAGGCGCCCATGCACTCGAGCGATTCCTGCTCGTCGGCGCCGGGCCGCACGAAGGGCGGCGCCTCGATGCGAGCGAGATCCCACGAGCCCAGCTCCCATGCGGTGTCGAGCACGTCGTTCTCGAGCTCGCCCAGCTGGTCCCAGCGCTCGTTGAGTTGCAGCGCGGAGCTCGGCACCGATTGATAGGCGATCACGTTGGCGTCGGTGACGTTCGCGAGCTTCGTTTCGACAAAGCCGTGCCAGTGCAGCGTGAGCACGACCGGCGTGTTCGCGTACGGCACCGCGGCCACCGTCACGGCCACGAGCGGCAGTCGGTTGGAAATCAGTTGCGTCTCGATCCGGTCCAGCAGGTCCATTGCATGCCTCCGAGCGTCAGAAACGATTTCCCGCACCAGGGTTCGGCCGACTGGTCCGAACGAAGCAACTGCTGTGCTCGTTTCATTTTTTTCATGAAATCAACGCCGCGTGTTGCTAGCACTCCCTTCCGGTGGTTGCCAACAGCGCTCCTGCGCTCCGACAGTAGAATGTGAATCCCGCCTACGAGGACCGCACCGAGTGCCCCTTCTGGGAAAGGCCGAGAAGAGCCAGCTCGAGGAACTGATCCTGCAGAAGCTGCGCGCCCACTACGATTCCAACGGCCCGGATGCCATCCTGGTGGACGGCGCGCGCGTCGTAGTGCACGGAAATGGCGTGGAGATCGACCACGGCGAGGCGCCCGATCCGCTGGCCGCGGTCCCGGTGAAGACGCTCTTCACCGCGCTTTGCTACCTCTCGGCGGGCTCGCCCGCGATGCCGCGCGAGGCGCTCGACTCGCTCGCCACCGAAGCCACCAGCGTCGCGGCAGCCCACATCAACCGCATCGTCCCCGAATGAACGCCGGCGGCAACGGCGCCATGGTGAGGCGCAGCCTCGCCGCCGTGTGGCATCCCTGCACGCAGATGAAGTCGCACGATCGCCTCCCGCTGGTGCCGATCGCGCGCGCGAATGGTGCGTGGCTGACGGATTTCGACGGTCGCCGCTACCTGGACGGCGTGAGCTCGTGGTGGGTGAACCTCTTCGGGCACTCGCACCCGGCCATCAACGCGGCCATCGTCGACCAGCTCGAAAACCTTGACCACGTGATGCTCGCGGGCTTCACGCACGCCCCCGCGGTCGAGCTCGCCGAACGCCTGGCCTCGCTGGCACCCGGCCGGCTCGGCCATGCGTTCTTCGCTTCCGACGGCGCCTCGGCCACCGAGATCGCGCTCAAGATGGCCTTCCACTACTGGGCCAACCGTGGGCGCGCCTCGAAGAACCGTTTCGTGGCGCTTGCCGGCGGCTATCACGGCGAAACGGTGGGCGCGCTCGCCGTGACCGACGTGCCGATATTTCGCGACGCCTACGCGCCGCTCGTGCGCTCCGCGCTCGTGACGCCCTTCCCCGCCGACGTCGATGCGGCGGCGCGCGCGCTCGGGCAGCTCCTGGAGGAGAAAAGCGACGAGATCGCGGCGCTCGTCGTGGAGCCCCTGGTGCAGGGCGCTTCGGGCATGCGCTTCTACCCGGCCGAGTACCTGAAGCGCGCGCGCGAGCTTTGCGACCGCCACGAGGTGCTGCTCGTGGCCGACGAAATCATGACGGGCTTCGGCCGCACGGGAACGATGTTCGCCTGCGAGCAAGCCGGCATCGCGCCCGACCTGATTTGCCTGTCGAAGGGGATCACGGGCGGATACCTGCCACTGTCCTGCGTTTTGTGCACCGATGCCGTCTTCGAGGCGTTTTACGACGATGATGTCGCGCGCGGCTTCCTGCATTCGCACTCGTACACCGGCAACCCTCTCGCCTGCCGCGCCGCCTGCGCGGTCCTCGACCTCTTCGAGCGCGACGACGTGATCGCCGCCAACCGCGAGCGCTCGCGGCGCTTCACCGCGCTCGCCGCGCCACTCGCCGCCCACGCGCGCGTGCGCAATTTCCGCAACCTGGGGATGATCTGGGCTTTCGAGGTCGATGCGCCCGCGCCCGGCTTCGCGATGCGCGCTTTCGAGGCGGGGCTCGCTCGCGGCGTGCTGCTGCGGCCGATCGGGAATACCGTTTACTTCATGCCGCCCTACATCGTGACCGACGAGGAGTTCCAGTTGCTCGTGGACACCGGGCTTGTCCTGGCGGAGTTGAAGCAGTGAGAAGCCGAGGAAACAGGGGAATCAGGGAAAAGCGTATGGGTCGTTCGTGCCTCCGTTTAGCGAAGCCGCGTAACGCCCCACGTTTTTCCCTGATTCCCCTGCTTCCCCTGCTTCCTTGGCTTTTCCTTGCTTTAGCCACGAGCGCAGCGTCAAAGGGACTTCCGCAACCCGTGCAGCAAGCGCTGGCGCGCGCGAAAGTGCCGCAGGAAGCCGTCTCGGTAGTCGTCGAGCCGGTGCTGAGCGGGCCGGTGCTCGTCTCGCACCGCGCGAAGGAATCCATGAACCCCGCGTCGGTGATGAAGCTCTTCACCACCTTCGCGGCGCTCGAGCTGCTGGGGCCCGCGTTCACGTTCCGCACCGACGTCCTCGCCACCGGCAATGCCACGAGCGGGGTGCTGGACGGCGACCTCGTGATCCGCGGCGGCGGCGATCCCAAGCTCACGTACGAGAAGCTCTGGCAGGTCGCGCACCACGTCCGCGCCCGCGGCATCCGCGAGGTGCGCGGGGACGTGATCTTCGACCGCGGCTACTTCGCGCCGGCGGCTCCGCACGATCCCGGCTCGTTCGACAAGGAGCCGCGCCGCGCCTACAACGTGGGGCCCGACGCGCTGCTGGTGAACTTCCAGGCGATCGATTTTCGCTTCATCCCCGAAGGCACGGCCGCGCGCGTGACCGGCGAGCCGGACATCCCGAGCGTGGACATCGCGAGCCGCATCCGCGTGGTGCCGGGGCCGTGCGGCGCCTGGCGCCAGGGCCTGTCGTACGAAGTGGTCGAGAACGGCATGCTCGCCACCGTCACGTTCAGCGGCACCTATCCCGGCGAGTGCGGCGAGAAGAGCTGGCCGCTCGCCATCATGGAGTCCTCGCGCTACACCGAGGCCGTGTGGCGCTGGGTCTGGAGCGAAGCGGGCGGCATCGTGCGGGGCAAGGTGCGCTCCGGCGCCACTCCGGCCGATGCCCGGCTCGTCTATCGCCATGAATCGGAGCCGCTCGCGAACCTGGTGCGCGATACCAACAAGTTCTCCAACAACGTGATGGCGCGCCATCTCTTCCTCGCCCTGTCCGCCGAACCCAGCGGCGCGGGCGGGCAGGCGCAGGCGAGCGCGCGCGTGGTGCTCGACTGGCTCGCGCGCAGGTCGATCGAGGCCTCCGAAGTCGTCCTCGAGAACGGGTCGGGCCTGTCGCGCGACGAGCGTGCGAGCGCGGCCACGATCGCGACGCTGCTTCGCACCGCATGGGCAAGCCCGCTCATGTCCGAGCTCACCTCGTCCCTCCCGGTGCTGGCGGTCGATGGCACCCTCAAGAAGCGCGGGCGCCTCGCCTCGGGCCAGGCGCACCTGAAAGGCGGCACGCTCTCCGGGGTGCAAAGCGTCGCGGGCTACGTGCTCGATCACCGCGGGCGGCGCTGGATCGTGGTGATGATCGTGAACCATCCGAATGCCGGCTCGGCCCAGGGCGCCATCGATGCGCTGGTCGACTGGGTGTATCGCCAGGACGGGGTGAAGGGATCGACATGACCGCCGCCATGATCGAGACGCACGAAGTCGCCAACCAGGTGCATCCGCTGGAAGGCTACGACGCCTATGGGGCGGACCCTTGGCTGCGGGCGGCCGTGGCGCGCTCGAACGCGGCGTGGATCGAGGGCAATGCGCACGCACTCGGCAACTACGTGGGCTCGGCCGAAGCGCAGCACCACGCGGCGCTCGCGAACCGCTACACGCCCGAGCTGCACACGCACGATGCCGCCGGGCATCGCATCGACCGGGTCGACTACCATCCGTCGTACCACGTGCTCATGAACCGCGCGTTCAACGCGGGCCTGCATTCGCTCGCGTGGAAGGGCGGTCCCGGCAGCTGCACCGCGCGAGCCGCGCTCTTCTACCTCTGGAACCAGCTCGAGCAGGGCACGGCGTGCCCGGTCACGATGACCTTCGCCTCGATCGCGGTGTTCGACCAGGCTGCGGAGCTGGCGAAGGCGTGGCGCCCGAAAGTGCTCGCCGATGCCTACGATCCGCGCGCCGAGCCCATCGCGCGCAAGAGCGGCGCGACCATCGGCATGGCCATGACCGAGAAGCAGGGCGGCTCGGACCTGCGCGCCGTCGCCACCGTCGCGGTGCCCGAGGCCGGAGCGTGGCGCCTCACGGGCCACAAGTGGTTCTGCTCGGCTCCGATGAGCGACGGCTTCTTCACGCTCGCGCGCCTGCCCGAGGGTGTCACTTGCTTCCTGGTGCCGCGCTCGCTCCCCGACGGCCGGCGCAACACGTTCCTCATCCAGCGCCTGAAGGAAAAGGTCGGCAACCGCTCCAACGCCTCCTCAGAGATCGAATACCGCGACACGTGGGCCGAGCTCGTGGGCGAGCCGGGCCGCGGCATCGCCACGATCCTCTCGATGGCGCACCACACGCGCTTCGACATCGTGGTCGGCGTGGCCGGCATGATGCGCGCGGCGCTCAACCACGCCATGCACCACGCGCGGCATCGGCGCGCCTTCGGCAAGGAGCTGGCCGGGCATGCGTTGATGGCCAACGTCCTGGCGGACCTCGCCCTCGAGAGCGAGGCCGCGATGCTGCTCGCGTTCCGCCTCGCCGCGGCGTTCGATGCGTCGGGCTCGAACGCCGCCGAACGCGAGCTCCAGCGGGCCCTCACCCCCGTCGCCAAGTACTGGCTCTGCAAGCGCATGGTCCCGGTCGCGACCGAAGCGATGGAGTGCCTGGGCGGCAACGGCTACGTGGAGGAAAGCCCGCTCGCACGCCTCTACCGCGAGGCGCCACTGAACGGCATCTGGGAGGGCAGCGGCAACGTGATC
>CAMPHL010000177.1 GCA_946885905.1 uncultured Pseudomonadota bacterium
GACCTCGCTCGGCCAGTCGATCGCGAAGGCCACCAGGCGCCCGTTCACCCGCGTGTCGCTCGGCGGCACGCACGACGAGGCCGAGATCCGCGGCCACCGGCGCACGTACCTGGGGTCGCTCCCGGGCAACATCATCCAGGGCATCCGCAAGATGCAATCGCGCGAGGGCGTGATGATGCTCGACGAGATCGACAAGCTGGGCCACGGCGGCTTCCATGGCGATCCCTCCTCGGCCTTGCTCGAGGTGCTCGACCCCGAGCAGAACGCGACCTTCCGCGACAACTACCTGGGCGTGCCCTTCGACCTTTCGCGCGTGATGTTCATCTGCACCGCGAACGTCCTGGATTCGATCCCGGGGCCGCTGCGCGATCGCATGGAAGTGATCCAGCTTCCGGGCTACACCGCCGAGGAGAAGCTCCAGATCGCCCGGCGCTACCTGGTCGGGCGGCAGTTGGAGGCCGCGGGCCTCAAGCCCGGGCAGGCCGAGGTCACCGACGAGGCGCTGAACGCGATCATCCACGACTACACGCGCGAGGCGGGCGTGCGGAACCTCGAGCGCGAGATCGGCAACGTCCTTCGCTACATCGCGGTGCGCATCGCCGAGGGCTCGATCGAGCGCATGACGGCAGGTCCGGAAGACGTGGCGAAGATCCTGGGCCCCCGGCGCTTCGACGCGGAAGTGGCGATGCGCGCGGGAATTCCGGGCGTCGCCACGGGCCTGGCGTGGACGCCGGTGGGCGGCGACATCCTCTTCATCGAGGCCACGCGCATGCCCGGGAGCGGGAAATTGATCCTCACCGGGCAGCTGGGCGAGGTGATGAAGGAAAGCGCGCAGGCCGCGCTCTCGCTGGTGAAGTCGCGCGCCGAGTCGCTGGGCATTTCCGCGGAAGTGCTCGAGAAATCGGACATCCATGTGCACGTCCCCGCAGGCGCGACCCCCAAGGACGGGCCGAGCGCCGGTGTCGCGATGTTCACCGCACTGGCATCGCTCCTTACCGGGCGCGCGGTGCGCAACGACGTCGCGATGACGGGCGAGGTGAGCCTGCGTGGATTGGTGCTGCCGATCGGCGGCGTGAAGGAGAAGGTGTTGGCCGCGCTGCGCGCCGGCATCCGCACGGTGTTGCTGCCCAAAAGGAACGAGCGCGACCTCGAGGATGTGCCGGCCGAGGCCCGCGAGCAGCTCACGTTCGTCTGGCTCGAGGACGTGGATGCGGCGCTGGAGGCCGCGCTGGGCACCTAGTCCATTCAACCGCGGGGACGGTCGAACCGGCCCTGCGGCAAGGGGTCGGAGCCTTTTAGTGCCGATCCATTTCCCTTTGTTCCATAAGGGGAATTCGGCCTTGACAAAGAATGAATGATCGTTCATTCTTTCGTCTTTTTTGTCCTCCAGCGCCCAAAGGCCGCCCATGCCCTACGCTCGCCTCCTTCCCGCCCTCCTCGTGGTTTCGATCCTCGCCGCCTGCTCGGGCGACAAGGGCGCGCCCAAGCAGCAGGCCGCGGCGCCACCGCCTCCCGAGGTCGGCGTCGTCGCCCTGAAGAGCGATACCGTCACGCTTACCCGCGAGCTGCAGGGGCGCGCGAATCCATACCTCATCGCGGAGGTGCGGCCCCAGGTCACCGGCATCGTCGAGAAGCGCGCCTTCACCGAGGGCTCCCGAGTCAAGCAGGGCCAGCTTCTCTACAAGCTCGATGACGCGACGCTGAGCGCCGACGTGGTCGCCGCGAAAGCGCAGCTCGCCAAGGCCGAAGCGACGGCCGTGGCCGCGCGCCTGAACGCGCAACGCACCGCGGAGCTCGCGAAGATCGAGGCGGTGAGCCGGCAGGACAACGAGAACGCCGTCGCGGCGCTGCGCCAGGCGGAAGCCGACGTGGCTGCGGCCAAGGCCACGGTGGCGCGCGCCGAGGTGCTGCTCGGACACGCCAGCATCAAGTCGCCCATCGCGGGGCGCATCGGCAAGTCGAGCGTCACCCAGGGCGCGCTCGTCACCCAGAACCAGGCCGAGCCGCTCGCGCGCGTGCAGCAGCTCGATCCCATGTACGTGGACCTCACGCAGTCTTCGGCCGAGCTGCTCCAGCTTCGCAGGGAGTTGCAGGCCGGCAAGGCGCAGCCGGCGGACACGCCCGTGCGCATCGTGCTCGAGGACGGCACGCCCTACGAGCACCAGGGCAAGCTCGCCTTCTCCGACGTGACCGTGGACCAGGCCACCGGCAACTTCCAGCTGCGCGTGATCGTGCCGAACCCGAAGAACGTGCTGCTGCCGGGCGTCTACGTCCGCGCCCTGCTCGGCAACGCCGTGCGCCAGAACGCCGTGCTCGTCCCGCAGCGTGCCGTGGCTCGCGATCCGAAGGGCAACGCGACCGCGATGGTGCTCGGGCCCGACGACAAGGTCGCGGCCCGTCCCGTGAAGGTGAGCCGCGCGATCGGCGACCAGTGGCTCGTGGACGAAGGCCTCGCCGCGGGTGAGCGCGTGATCGTCGAGGGGCTGCAGAAGGTGAAGCCCGGCATGGTGGCCAAGGGTGTCGCGCCATCGCCCAAGACCGACGTGGCAGGCAACCCGCTGCCCCCGCCCGGCGGCGGCGGCAGCGCCAACGGAAACGGAAAGTAGACGATGGCACGCTTCTTCATCGACCGGCCCATCTTCGCGTGGGTCATCGCGATCCTCATCATGGTCGCGGGCGGCATCTCGATCACCAAGCTGCCGATCTCGCGCTATCCGAACATCGCCCCGCCCTCGGTCAACGTGAACTCCGTCTACCCCGGCGCCTCGGCCAAGGTGGTGGAGAACTCGGTCACCCAGGTGATCGAGCAGAACATGACGGGCCTGGACGGCCTCATCTACATGTCGTCCACGAGCTCGGGCGACGGCAGCGCCGCCATCACGCTCACGTTCGACAGCGGCACCGACCCGGACATGGCGCAGGTCCAGGTGCAGAACAAGCTGCAGGCCGCCATGCCGCTGCTGCCGCAGATCGTGCAGACCCAGGGCGTGCGGGTGAACAAGGCCAATCCCTCGTTCCTCCAGGTGATCGGCTTCGTGTCGACCGACGGGAGCATGGACCGCATCGACATCGCCGACTATCTCAACACCTACATCTCGGAGCCCGTGAGCCGCGTGCAGGGCGTGGGCGACGTGCGCGTCTTCGGCGCGCGCTACGCGATGCGCATCTGGCTCGACCCCAACAAGCTCGCGACCTACAAGCTGTCGACCGGCGACGTGATCGCCGCCATCCGCGCCCAGAACGCGCAGGTCGCAGTGGGCCAGCTCGGCGGCACGCCGGCCGTCCCCGGCCAGCAGCTGAACGCGACCGTGACCGCCCAGGGGCGCCTTTCCACGCCCGGCGAGTTCCGCGCGATCGTCGTGCGCAGCAACCCCGACGGCTCGCGCCTCACGCTGGGCGAGGTGGCGCGCGTCGAGATCGGGGCCGAGAGCTACGACGTGGTCGGGCGCTTCAACGGCCAGCAGGCCACGGGCATCGCGGTCTCGCTCGCGGCCGGCGCCAACGCGCTGGAGACCGCCCAGCGCCTCGACGCGCTGATGAAGCGGCTCGAGCCGTCGTTCCCGCAGGGGTTGAAGACCGTGGTCCCGTTCGACACCGTGCCGTTCGTGCGCGCCTCGATCAAGGAGGTCATCAAGACGCTCACCGAGGCGGTCGTGCTGGTGTTCCTGGTGATCTACCTCTTCCTGCAGAACTTCCGCGCGACGCTCATCCCGACCATCGCGGTGCCGGTCGTGCTCCTGGGCACGATGGCGGTGCTGCTCTCGCTGGGCTTCTCGATCAACATGCTCACGATGTTCGCCATGGTGCTGGCGATCGGCCTGCTGGTCGACGACGCCATCGTGGTCGTGGAGAACGTCGAGCGCCTGATGAGCGAGGAGGGGCTCTCGCCCAAGGAGGCCACGCGCAAGTCCATGGACCAGATCACCGGCGCCCTGGTGGGCGTGGGCGTGATCCTCGCGGCCGTGTTCGTGCCGATGGCCTTCCTCGGCGGCTCCACGGGCGTGATCTACCGGCAATTCTCCGCCACGATCGTCTCCGCGATGGCGCTCTCGGTGCTCGTGGCCATCGTGCTCACGCCGGCCCTTTGCGCGACGATGCTCAAGCCGATCGAAAAGGGCCACCACGCGGTCGATACCGGCTTCTTCGGCTGGTTCAACCGCAAGTTCGACCGGGGCAACGAGCGCTACCAGGGCGCGGTGCGCAAGATCGTGTCGCGGCCGAAGCGCTTCTTCGCGGTGTTCGCGGCGCTCGCGGCGCTCATGGTGGTGATGTTCCTGCGCCTGCCGACGGCGTTCCTGCCGGAGGAGGACCAGGGGACGCTCTTCACGCTCATCACGGCGCCCGTGGGCGCCACGCAGGAGCGCACGCTCGAGGTGGTGAAGAAGGTGGAGCGCCACTTCCTCGAGGACGAGAAGGGCGCGGTGGCATCCGTCTTCGGCGTGGCCGGCTTCAGCTTCGCCGGAAGCGGCCAGAACGCGGGCCTCGCGTTCGTGAGCCTCAAGGACTGGGACGAGCGCGGGCCCGACGACTCCGTGAAGGCCGTCGCGGGACGCGCGATGGCCGCTTTCTCCCGGATCAAGGACGCGATGGTGTTCGCCTTCGCCCCGCCGGCGGTGCAGGAGCTCGGCCGCTCGGGCGGGTTCAACTTCTACATCAAGGACAACACCGGCCAGGGGCACGAGGCGCTCATCGCCGCGCGCAACCAGTTCATGGGAGCCGCGATGCAGAGCAAGCTGCTGCGCAACGTGCGGCCGAACGGCCAGGAGGACACGCCGCAGTTCCACCTGGACATCGACGTGGCGAGGGCTGCGGCGCTTGGACTGTCGATGGCGGACGTGAACACCACGCTCAACGTCGCCTGGGGTGGTCAATACATCGACGACTTCATCGACCGCGGGCGGGTGAAGCGCGTGATGCTCCAGGCCGACGCGCCCTTCCGCATGCTCCCGGAGGACTTCAACCAGTGGACGGTGCGCAACGCCCGGGGCGAAATGGTGCCGTTCTCCTCGTTCGCGGCCGCGAGCTGGGACTACGGCAGCCCCCGCCTGGAGCGCTACAACGGGGTGTCCGCCGTGAACATGAACGGCGAGGGCGCGCCCGGCGTCTCCTCGGGCGATGCCATGGCGGAGGTCGAGCGGCTGGTCGCGCAGCTTCCGCAGGGCTTCGGCATGGAGTGGACGGGCGTCTCCTACCAGGAGCGCGCCGCCGGCGCGCAGACGCCGCTGCTCTATTCGCTTTCGCTGCTGGTGGTGTTCCTGTGCCTCGCGGCCCTCTACGAGAGCTGGAGCATCCCGACGGCCGCGCTCATGGTGGTCCCGCTCGGCATCCTGGGCACCGTGCTCGCCTCGACGTTCCGGGGCCTCGAGCGTGACATCTATTTCCAGGTGGCGATGCTCACCACGGTGGGCCTGTCCTCCAAGAACGCGATCCTGATCATCCAGTTCGCCAAGCACTACTTCGAGGAGGGAGAGGAGCTGGTGGATGCCACGCTGCACGCCGTGCGCGACCGCCTGCGCCCGATCCTCATGACCTCGCTCGCCTTCGGCTTCGGCGTGCTCCCGCTCGCCATCGCCACCGGTGCCGGCTCCGGCGCGCAACGCGCGATCGGCACCGGCGTGCTCGGCGGAATGGTGATGGGCACGTTCCTCGGCCTCTTCTTCATCCCGCTCTTCTTCGTGGTGATCGAGCGGCTCTTCGCGCCCGGGCACGAGCGCCCCGAGCCGCGCGATGCCGCGCCGGTGCCTGCCAATGACTAGGACCTTCGCTCCCCTGCTGCTCGTGGCCGCGCTCGCGGCCGCGGGCTGCGCCATGCTCGAGCCGCCGTTGCCTGAGGCGAAGCCCGATATCCCGGTGACGTGGCCCATCCCCGAATCGACTGCCGGGAGCCAGCCGCCGGGAGCCGGTATCCAGGCACCGGGAGCCGGCAGCCGGGCGGCGGCCGACATCGGCTGGCGCGACTTCTTCGTCGACGACGACCTCGAGTCGGCGATCGCGCGCGCCCTCGAGAACAATCGCGATTTGCGCGTGGC
>CAMPHL010000178.1 GCA_946885905.1 uncultured Pseudomonadota bacterium
AACCAGGGCCAGCCCATCTGGGTGGTGATGCCCGGCACGCGGCGCGCGGGGAGAGCTCCGGCGCCCACGCGAGTCCAGGTGGGCGAAGCGGAGAGCCCGTCGAGCGAGCGGTAGACCTCGCCGTTGTTGTGGCCCACCCAGATCACGTTGCCGTTGCCTTCATGAACGGCGATCGCGTTGATGAAATTGTCGGTGGCGGCGCTGGGCGCCTTGATCGTGCGCCAGGAAGGCGTCGGCGCGCGGGCGTTGTCGGTCACCCAGAGCGAGTTGGCGCCGGCGAGCAGCCGGTCGCGGTCGTTCGGGTCGAGGATGAAGGGCGCGATGAAGTTGGCCTTGCGCACGTTGTCCGCGCCGCAATAGGTCGCCCCCTCCTCGTTCGGCATCGCCTCGGTGATGCCGCTGCAGATGTAGCTCGACAGCCCCCCGGTGAGGCTCCTGTGGATCGCGAGGTAGACGTACGAGCCGTAGAAGGTCCGGTCGCTCAGCGGATCGACGGCAACGTAGCCGCCATCGCCCCCGCGGAACGGGCGCCAAAGGTTGTTCTCCAGCTGCAGCGAGCCGTTGTCCTGCGTGCCGCCGATCACGCGCCCGCCCGCGGCGGTTCGCCCCGCGCCGCTGTAGAACTGCGTGACCGCGAGGCCGTTGTTCATGTTGGTCCAGCCAACGCCGTTCACGCCGTCGCTCACCTGGTCCACGTCGTCGGCGCGATAAACGCCGCCGTCGTTTCCGTTGAAGAGGCGCCTGCGTCCGGGACCGAAGTCGGGCGGCGAGATGATCACGTGGTGGTCGGCGTGCGGCGAGGCGGGGGTGGCGCGCCAGTCGCTCACCTTGTTGAAGGTGAGCCCGCCGTCGCGGGATTGGTAGAGGTCCAGGCCGCCCACGATCACGTGCGCGGCGTCCGTGGGATCGACCCAGATCGCGTTGTCGTAGTCGCCCTGGCCGCCGAGGTGGCCGGGGGTCGCGAGCTTGCTCCACGTGGCCCCCGCGTCGAGCGAGCGCCATACCTCGCCGCGCGCATTGTCGACCGAGGCGAACACCACGCCCGGTTGCGAGCGCGCGAACGCGATCTCGGCGCGCGCCGTGTTGCCGCGGCCCGAGGGTACCGGCACCAGGGGCTGGCCCTGGGCCCATGAGAGGCCCCCGTCGCGGGAGTACGCGATGGAGCCGTCGTCCAGGCCCGCGACGACGCTGGAGGCGTTGTTCGGATCGAAGGCGAGGTCGAGGGCGCGAATGCCGAACACCTGCGTCCAGCTCGCACCGCCGTTGGTGCTGCGATAGATGCCGCCGCCCTGGAAGTCGAAGTTCGTCACGCCGGCAAGCACCACGTTCGGATCGGTACGGTGCACCGCGAGGCGGTTCACGAAGCGCCAGTCCGGGTTGGCGTCCGCGTTGGTGGACTCGAGGAACCGCCACGTCTCGCCACCGTCGGTGGACTTGAACACGCCCACGCCCACGAGTCCCGCGCTCGCCTCGCCCGTGCCGAGGTACACGACGTTCGGCGAGACGGGGTCGAACACGATCGAGCTCACCGACAGGTTGGGGAAGAAGTCCGAGTTCGCGCGCCAGCTGGTGCCCCCGTTGTCGCTGATCCAGAGGCCTCCGGAGGCCGTGCCCGCGAGCAGGCGATTGGCGTTGTGCGGATCGAAAGCCATCGAGCGTACGCGGCCCCCGACGTTGGAGGGTCCGAGCGCCTGCCACTGGCTGGGCTGCATGCCCGCCGCCTTGGGACGCGGCGATAGCGCGGTCTGCCGAACGACCGCCTCGCGCTGCGCGCGCGCGCGGAAAAGCTGCGCGGCGGTGGGCGGCCCCTTCTCGTCGGCTTCGAGCTCGAGGTGGAACTGCGCGTTCATGCGCGCGCGGTCGCGCCGCCCGCGCTCGCGGTTCGGCACCTTGAACTTGGCGCCCAGATCGATTTCGGCGGCGTGCTCGAGGTCCGCGACGTGGCCCAGCTCCTCGGGAGCAGGCGGCGCGGATGCGCAGCCGGCGAGCAGCACGGCAAGGCCCGTCGCCAGCAGGCGACGCCGGAATGGGGAAACCTTCATGGAATGAAAAGCTTACAGCAGGACGCGCTCGATTCCGCCCTTGCGCGCGCGGTCCACGAACTCCGGCATCCAGTTCTCGCCCAGGATGTGGCGCGCCATCTCCACCACGATGTAGTCGGCCGTGGTCTCGCTGTCGGGGTCGTAGCGCGACAGGCCCTGCAGGCACGACGGGCACGAGGTGAGGATCTTCACCTTGCCCTCGAAGCCGTCGGCGCGCACCTTGGCCGCGCCCTTCCTCATCTCTTCTTCCTTGCGGAAGCGCACCTGGGTGGCGATGTCGGGCCGCGAGGCCGCGAACGTGCCCGACTCGCCGCAGCACCGGTCGTTGATGTCGATGTCGTTGCGCCCCATCAGCTCGTTCACCACCTTCTTCGCGTCGTAGGTCTTGATCGGCGTGTGGCAGGGGTCGTGGTACATGTAGCGCACGCCCTTGGCGTTGTCGACCTTGAGGCCCTTCTCCATCAGGTACTCGTGGATGTCGAGCAGGCGGCAGCCCGGGAAGATCTTGTCGAATTCGTACTTCTGCAGCTGGTCCATGCACGTGCCGCACGAGACCACCACGGTCTTGATGTCGAGGTAGTTCAACGTGTTGGCCACGCGGTGGAAGAGCACGCGGTTGCCCACGGTGATCTTCTGTCCGAGGTCGTCGCGGCCGGCGGAGGTCTGCGGATAGCCGCAGCAGAGGTAGCCGGGCGGCAGCACGCATTGGCTCCCCACGTGGTAGAGCAGCGCTTGCGTGGCCAGGCCCACCTGGCCGAAGAGCCGCTCGCTCCCGCAACCGGGGAAATAGAACACCGCCTCCGAATCCTCGGTCATGCGCGCCGGATCGCGGATGATCGGCACGACCGCCGGGTCCTCGACGTCCAGCAGCGCCCGCGCGGTCTTCTTCGGCAACCCGCCCGGCATCGGCTTGTTGATGAAGTGGATCACCTGCGCCTTGAGCTGGGGCTTGCCGACCGTGGCCGGAGGGTGGCGCGTCTGTTGCTGCACGAAGGGCGTGCGGCCCCAGAGCTTGTTGGCGAAGCGCTGCGCGCGGAAGCCGAAGTCGATCAGCCCCGCCTTGATGAGCTTGATGCGCGCCGGATCCGTGGCGGTGAGGAACTGCAGCGCCACCCAGGTGCGCGGGTTCGGGCGGCGCTTGCGGAACTTCGCGAGCAGGTTGCGCATCGCGATCGAAACGTCGCCGAAGTCGATGTCCACGGGGCAGGGCGACTCGCACTTGTGGCACACGGTGCAGTGGTCGGCCACGTCGCCGTACTCGTCGAAGTGCCGGATGGAGACCCCGCGGCGCGTCTGCTCCTCGTACAGGAACGCCTCGGTAAGCAACGCCGTGGCGAGGATCTTGTTGCGCGGGCTGTAGAGCAGGTTCGCGCGCGGCACGTGCGTGTTGCACACCGGCTTGCACTTCCCGCAGCGCAGGCAGTCCTTGAACATCTCGGCGATGGCGCCGACCTCGTTGCTCTCGAGGATCAGGGACTCGTGGCCGATGAGCGCGAAGGACGGCGTGTACGCGAGCGAAAGGTCGTTGCCCGCGATGAGCTTGCCACGGTTGAAGCGACCGTCGGGATCGACGCGGCTCTTGTACTCGGCGAAGGGCGAGAGCTCCTCGGGCGTGAGGTATTCGATCTTGGTGAGCCCGATGCCGTGCTCGCCCGAGATCACCCCGCCCAGCGAGCGCGCGAACTTCATGATGCGCGCCACGGCCTCGTTGGCCTGGCGCAGCATCTCGTAGTTGTCGGAGTTGACCGGGATGTTGGTGTGCACGTTGCCGTCGCCGGCGTGCATGTGCAGCGCCACGAAGACGCGCCCGCGCAGCACCTCGTGGTGGACGTCCTCGATCGCCTTCATCACCGGCTCGAAGTCGCGCCCGCCGAAGATCTCGCGCAGCGGGTCGCGCAACTCCGCCTTCCACGAGATGCGCATCTCGTGCAGCTGCACGCGCTCGAAGACGGTGAGCTCGGGATCGCGGCCGATCTTCGCCGAGTCCATGCCCAGCCCTTCGAGGTCGGTGCGCACGCGGCGGGCCGCGTCGTCCATGTGCTCGACGATGTACTTCCAGCGCTCGGCCACCTGCTTCAAGAGCTCCAGCGCGCGCATCGGACGGTCGCCGAAGAGCGTCGCGCGGTCGACCTTGGCGTCCTCGTGCACCGGAAGCTCGTCCTCGCGCGAGAAGAACTGCGCCAGGCGCGCCACCAGCTCCAGCTTGTTGGCGATGGAGAACTCGATGTTGATGCGCTCGATGCCGTCGGTGTATTCGCCCAGCTTGTCGAGCGGGATCACCACGTCCTCGTTGATCTTGAAGGCGTTGGTGTGCTTCGCGATCGCGGCGGTGCGCGCGCGGTCTAGCCAGAAGCGCTTGCGCTGCTCGGGTGTGACCGCCACGAACCCTTCGCCGTCGCGCGCGTTGGCGATGCGCACCACGTGCGAGGCGGCTTCGGCCACCGCGTCGTCGTCGTCGCTCACGATGTCGGCGATGAGGATCATGCGCGGGCGGCCGCGGCTCTTGGCCTTGGTCGCATAGCCCACGGCCTTCACGTAGCGCTCGTCCAGGTGCTCGAGGCCCGCGAGGATCGCTTTCGGATGCTTGTCGAGGTAGTTCTTGACCTCGACGATCGAGGGCACCGCCTTCTTCACGTCGCCGAAGAACTCCAGGCACACCGTGCGGACGTGCTTCGGCATCCGGTGCAGGATGAAGGTGGCCGAGGTGATGAGGCCGTCGCAGCCTTCCTTCTGCACGCCCGGCAGGCCGCCCAGGAACTTGTCGGTCACGTCCTTGCCCAGGCCCTCCTTCCTCAGGCGCTTGCCCTCGATCTCGAGCGTCTCCTCGCTCTTGAGGGTCTTCCCGTCGGCGGCGAAGCGACGCAGGCGGAAGCGCGCCATCGGCGCGTCGTGGATGCGGCCGCGGTTGTGGTCGAGGCGCTCGACCTCCAGCCATTCGGCCTGCGGCGTGACCATGCGCCACGACGCGAGGTTGTCGAGCGCCGTGCCCCACAGGACCGCCTTCTTGCCGCCCGCGTTCATGGCGACGTTGCCGCCGATGCACGAGGCGTCCGCCGAGGTGGGATCGACCGCGAACACCAGGCCCTTCTCCTCGGCCGCTTCCATCACGCGCTTGGTGACCACGCCAGCGCCGCAGCGGATCACGGAGCAGGGTTCGGTCAGGCCCGGAAGCACGCGTTCCTCGATCGGCTCGTGCCGGTCGAGCTTTTCGGTATTCACCACCGCGGAAAGTCGGTGGAGCGGGATGGCGCCACCCGTGTACCCGGTGCCGCCGCCGCGCGGGATGATCGTGAGGCCCAGCTCGACCAGCGCCTTCACGATGGGTGCGCATTCCTCCTCGGTGTCGGGATTCACGACCACGAACGGATACTCGACGCGCCAGTCGGTGGCGTCGGTCACGTGCGAGACGCGCGCCATGCCGTCGAACTGGATGTTGTCCTTGCGCGTGATCGAGCCCAGGCGGCGCATGACCTTGCGGCGCAGCTCGCGCGTCTCGGCGAATTCGCGCTCGAAGGCCTCCACGGCCTTGCGCGCGGCCGCCAGCAACTGGCCCACCATCGAGTCGCGGTCGGCGTCGGCCTTGTCGGCGCGGCGCTTCTCGATCTCGCCCAGGCGGTGGCGCATCGCCTCGACCAGCAGCGCCAGGCGCCTCGGATTGTCGAGCAGGTCGTCCTGCAGGTACGGATTGCGCCGCACCACCCAGATGTCGCCCAGCACCTCGTAGAGCATCCGCGCCGAGCGTCCCGTCACGCGCTGCGCGCGCAGCTCGTCGAGCGCGCGCCACGACTCCTCGCCCAGCAGGCGGATCACGATCTCGCGATCGGAATAGGAGGTGTAGTTGTAGGGGATTTCCCGCAGGCGGGCGTTCATCGATGGATTTTACTGCAGTGCAGCAAAGGGGAATCGAAGCGGGTCTCAAAGCGGGTCTCAAAGCGGGTCTCAAAGCGGGTCTCAAAGCGGGTGAAAGCGGGAAGCAGGGGAATCAG
>CAMPHL010000179.1 GCA_946885905.1 uncultured Pseudomonadota bacterium
GTAGGAGGCGAGCCCCACGCCTTCCCAGCCGACGAAGAGCACCAGCAGCGAGCGGCCCAGCACCAGCAGCAGCATGAAGAAGAGGAACAGGTTCAGGTACGCGAAGTAGCGCGCGTACGACTTGTCTTCCCTCATGTAGCCCATGGAGTAGATGTGGATGAGCGAGCCCACGCCGGTCACGATGAGCGCCATCACGGCCGTGAGGCGGTCGAAGTAGAACGCGATCTCGAGCGCGTCGGTGCCCGCGACGAACCACGTGTAGGCGATCTCGACGATGGGCGCGCCGCCCGTGGCCTGGAGGTCGAGGAAGTACTTCACCACCACCGCGAAGGCGGCAAGCGGCAGGCCGCAGCCCACGATGTTCACGAAGCGCTTGCCCAGGCGGTTGCCGAGGAGGCCGTTCAGCAGGAAGCCCAGCAGCGGGAGCAGGACGATCAGCTTCATCCGCGCAGGTCCGCGTAGGTGCCGAGGTCGAGGGAGCGCTTGTGCCGCACCAGCAGCAGCACGATCGGGATGGCGATCGCGATCTCGGCGGCCGCGACCACGAACACGAGGAACACGAGCACCGAGGCCGCCGCCGGGTCGCCCTGCTGGGAGAACACCACCAGGCTCAGGTTCACGGCATTGAGCATCAGCTCCATGCACATCAGCATCACCAGCACGTTGCGGCGGATCACCACGCCGAGCAGGCCCAGGGCGAAGATCACGACCGCGCCCCAGCCGAGGAGCTGCAGGCTATCCATGCGCTTTCCTCCTGCCGATCTCGAGTACGGCGAGTGCCGCGACCACCGCGGCCACCAGCAGCACCGAGACCAGCTCGAAGTGCACCCAGTACTGGTTCAGGAAGGCGTCGGCGAAGGGTTTCACCCCGTAGGGCTTGCCGGCCACGAACGGGGCGAGGCCGCGCCAGACCGAGACGCCCAGCCAGCCGAGGAGGGCGAAGAAGGCGAACCCGCCCGGCAGCAGCAGCCAGGTGTAGCGCCGCTGGGCGGACTCGTCGCGGATGTCCAGCAGCATGATCACGTAGACCATGAACACCATGACCGCGCCCACGTAGATCAGGACCTGGAAGACGGCGATGGCGTGGGCGCCGAGCATGCCGTACACGCCCGCGAGCGAGAGCATGGTCGCGACGAGGGCGAGGGCCACGCGCATCGGGTGGCGCAGCACCAGCATGAGCACGGCCCCGGCGATGGCCGATCCCACGAAGCCGTAGAGCATCGCGAGGTCCATCATGCCTTGGCTCCGTCGTTGCGGGGGCTCCAGGACATGAGCTCGTCCTTGCCGATCCACATCGCCTCGCGGTCGAACGAGGGCAGGTTCGGGACCTCCTTCAGCATGCGGATCGCGTCCTCGGGGCAGGCCTCGACGCACAGGCCGCAGAAGACGCAGCGCGAGTAATCGATCTCGAAGCGCGCCGGGTACTTGGGATGCTTCTCGTCGGTGGGGTCGAACGCCGCCTCGATCTCGATCACCTTCGCCGGGCACACCGTGGCGCAGAGGTTGCACGCGATGCACTGGGGCTTGCCGTCGGCGCGCTGGACCAGGATGTGCTTGCCGCGATTGGCGGGCGCATAGTCGGCGCGTGTCTCTTCCGGGTAGTAGGTGGTGAGGGCGCCCTTGCGGCCGGTCATCCAGCGCAGCATGTTGCGCACGAAGACGCGCCCGGTGATGAAGAGCCCGCGCAGCACCTCGAAGATGTAGGCGCGCTCGTACCAGCCCATGACCGGCTCGTTCCAGTAGCGCGGGCGGGGGTAGGGTTTCATGCGCGCTCCATGAGCCAGAGGACCAGCACGGTCGCGACCAGGTTGGCGAGCGCGAGGGGGAAGAGGAACTTCCAGGCGAAGGTGAGCACCTGGTCGTAGCGGAAGCGCGGGAGCGTCCAGCGGATGAGGATCTGGAAGCTGCACACCAGGAACACCTTGGCGAGGAAGGTGGCGAGCTGCGCCGGGACGGCGAGCGCGTGCGGGAGCGCCAGGGTGGCGCCGCCCGGGAACGCGAACCCGGCGTCGCCCATGAACGGCAGGTTGTAGCCGCCGAGGAAAAGCGTGGTGAAGAGCGCGCCCACGATCGCGATCTCGATGAACTCGGCGAACATGAACAGGCCCATCTTCATCGCGCTGTACTCGGTGTAGTAGCCGGCGATCAGCTCGCTTTCGGCCTCCGGGAGGTCGAAGGGGATGCGCTTGTTCTCGGCGATGGCCGCGGTGAGGAAGAGCGCGGCCGCGAAGGGCTGCAGCACGATGCCCCAGGCGGGCAGGAAGCCCAGCACGGTGCCGGACTGGTAGCGCACGATCGCGTCCAGGTCCACGCTGCCGTAGACGAGCAGGAGGCCCAGGAGCGTGAGGGCCATCACCACCTCGTACGAGATCATCTGCGACCCCGCGCGCAGCGCCCCCAGCAGCGAGAACTTGTTGTTCGAAGACCAGCCGGCCAGCATCGCGCCGATGATGCTGATGCCGGCGAAGGCGAACACGATCAACAGCCCCGCGTCGAGCTTCGCGATCTGAAGGTTGTAGGTGCGGCCCTCGAACCAGCCCGCGAGCGGGGGGGCGAGCCTGCCGGGGTCGAGCATGCCGCCGAAGGGGATGACGGCGAAGACCAGCAGGACCGGCGTGAACACGACCCACGGACCGAGCGCGTAGCCGAGCTTGTCGTACGAGTTCGGCTTGAAGTCTTCCTTGAGCAGCATCTTCAGGCCGTCGGCCATGCCGTGGAAGAGTCCCAGCCACACCAGCTTCACCTGCGTGAAGGGGATGCGGATGTAGGCGCGATTGGCCCCGATCCGGTCGGCCATGACCGCGGCCTGCTTGCGCTCCACCCAGGTGAGCACCGTCCCGAAGCCCATCAGCACGCTGATGGCGTAGGTGATGAGCAGGACGGTGATCAGGAGGTCCTGGATCATGTCGCCACCCCGGGCGCCGCGTGAGCGGCTGCGGCCCGGGGCCCAATCGGATCCCGGCCCATCGCCGCAACAGCGGCGGCCGGGATGACGAGAAGGCGGAAGAGTTCCTCCGCATCCACCACGCCATCGGGCTTCGCGAAGCAGGCCTCGAACTTCCCGACCTTGCCCTCGAAGTTGGTGTAGCTGCCGGCGCGCTCGGTCTGGATCGACAGCGGGATGAAGACGTCGGCCGCCGCGTGCCCGGGGTTCTCCCAGGCGTCGAGCACGATGGTGCGCGTCTTCGGGGGCGCCCACGCGAGGTCGAAGCCCTCGCCCCAGACGAGCAGGAGGTCGCAGTCCGCGGGGAGGATCATGCCGATCTCCCACTCGTGGGGAAACTGCAACAGCGCGCCGCGCGTGTTCGGGTTCTTGTCGGCGCGGATGAGGAAATCGTCCTGCATCGGCTCGCCGGGCTGCGCGAAGCGGTCGGCCTTGACGAGCGTGGTGACGCGCTCGGCGAGGAAGCTGCGGAACGCCGCGAGCTCCTCGTTGGAGGCCCAGCTGGAGACCAGCGCGACCGGATGCCGGGCGGCGGCGATGAGCGCCCGCGCCCTGTCGATCGCCGCCTCGGCCGCAACCGGCAATCCATGGACAAGGGGCCGGCTCGCGCGCTCGCGCTCGAGGAAGGTCGCGTAGTCGCGCCCCTTGTTGCAGATCCACGGACCGTGGGGATTCTCGCGCGGGGTCACGCGCTCGATGGCGACGTTCTTGCGCGCCTCGAGCTTGTTCAACTTCCACTCGGGCTTGCGATGCCAGAGGTCGATCTCGCACCCGCGTGCGCAGCCCGGGCACACCGACGGGGTCTGCGTCAGGTACCAGACGCGCGACTTGTACAGGAACGCGGTCGAGAGCAGGGCGCCCACGGGGCACAGGTCGACCACGTTGTCCGAGTAGGCGTCGGAGGCGAAGGCGCCGTCCTCGCTGCCCCGGACGAGCGAGCTGTCGCCGCGCTGCACGATGCCGAGGGACTTCGTCTTCGAGACCTCGTGGGTGAAGCGCACGCAGCGCGTGCACAGGATGCAGCGCTCGTTGTCGAGCGTGATGCGCGGGGAGAGCTTGTGGAACTTGGTCGAATGCACCTTGGCGTCGCGCGAGATCGAGGGCTCGCCCTGGTGCTCGTAGTGGTAGTCCTGCAGCAGGCATTCGCCCGCCTTGTCGCAGATGCCGCAGTCCACCGGGTGGTTCAGCGTCGTGAGCTGCAGCATGTTCTTGCGATAGTCGCGCACGATGTCCGAATCCGTGAGCACCTTGAGGTCCTCGGCGACCGGCATGTTGCAGCTGATCTCGACCCACGAGCGGCCCTCGACCTGCACGGCGCACACGCGGCAGTTGCCCGCGACCGAGAGGTTCGGGTGCCAGCAGAAGGCCGGGATGTCGATGCCGTTCGCGCGCGCGACCTCCATGACGGTCTGGCCGCTTTTCGCCTCGTAGGGCTTGCCGTCTATGAAGATGCGGGGCATTCGAGGTTTCCGTCGCAGAGTGAACGCTTGTGGGTGATGTAGTGCTCGAACTCGTGGCCGAACTTGGCGAGGATGCCGAGCGCCGCGTAGCCGGCGGCGTCGCCCATCCCGCAGATCGTGTTGCCGTCGTTCCATGCCGAGATCTGCTTCAGCCGCTCGATGTCGTCCGGGATGCCGTCGCCCGCGACGATGCGGTCGATGATCCGGTGCATCCAGCCCATGCCCTCGCGGCAGGGCGTGCACTGGCCGCAGGACTCGTGGTGGTAGAAACGCAGCAGCACCTGCAGCAGGCGGACCATGCACGTGCCCTCGGCGATCACCACCATGCCGCCCGAGCCCATGCCGGAGCCGACCTTGGCGAGCGCCTCGTTGTCGAGCGTCACCTGGTCGACCTCCTCGCCCGTCACGACCTTGGTCGAGATGCCGCCGGGGATGATGCACTTCACCTTCTTCCCGCCGGGCACGCCGCCGCAGGTCTCGAAGATGAACTCGCGGAAGGGCCGGCCCGGCTCGACTTCGTAGACGCCGGGCCTGTTGATGTGCCCGGAGATCGAGATGAGCCGCGTGCCCGGGCTCTTCTTCGTGCCCGTGGACTTGAACCAGTCGGCGCCGTTGTTGATGATGCCGGCCAGGTTCGAGAGTGTCTCCACGTTGTTCACCACCGTGGGCTTCTGGTAGAGGCCGCGCACCGTAAGCCGCGGCGGGCGGTTGCGCGGGTAGCCGCGCTTGCCCTCGAGCGAGGTGAGCAGGCCCGAGGCCTCGCCGCAGATGTAGGAGCCGGCGCCGCGGTAGACGATGAGATCGCAGGTGAAGTCGGTGCCGAACAGGGGCTTGCCGAAGTAGCCGGCCGCGTAGGCCTCCTCGAGCGCGCCGGCGAGGCGGCGGTAGGGCAGGTCGAACTCGCCGCGGATATAGATGAACGCGTGCCGGACCTGCAGCGCGTAGGCCGCGATGAGCATCGACTCCAGCAGCAGGTGGGGCGCGTTCTCGAGGATCCAGCGGTCCTTGAAGGTCCCGGGCTCGCCCTCGTCCGCGTTGGCGCAGAGGTAGTGCGGCTGGCCGTCGTTCAGGTTGATCACCGACCACTTGCGCCCGGCCGGGAAATTGGCGCCGCCGCGGCCCTGGATGCCGGAGGCCGTGACCTCGTCGGTCACCTGCTTGGGCGTCATCGTACGGATCGCCTTCTCGATGGCCGCGTAGCCGCCGCGCGCCTTGTACTCAGCCATCAGGTGCGAGGTGGGCGTGACCGGGAAGGTCATCAGCAGGCGGGCGCCGTGGCTCATGTCGTTCACTCGGCGGCCCTCACGCGATGCGACTCGATGAGCGCGTCGACTTTTGCCGCGTCCATCGACTCGTGGTACTTGCCATTCACGACGATCATCGGCGCCGTCCCGCACGAGGCCATGCATTCGGCGGTAGTGAGGCTGAACTGGCCGTCCGCCGTGGTTTCGCCGGGCTTGATGCCCAGCTTGCGCGACATGTGATCGATGAGTCGTTCCGCGCCCAGCAGCGAGCAGGAGACGTTGCGGCACATCTCGATGTGGCAGCGCCCCACGGGCGCGCGGCGGAACTGGCCGTAG
>CAMPHL010000180.1 GCA_946885905.1 uncultured Pseudomonadota bacterium
CCGTTGCCGGTGATCACGGTGATGCGCTGGCCGGGGCGGTTCGCGGTCGGGGGCGTGAGCGCCGAGCCGATGCCGGGCGCCTTGTCGCTTTCGATGATCACCGGGACGACCTTGGTGATCCGGCCGTATTGCGCCTCGGCCAGGTCCGGCTCGCTCATGCCCGCGCAACCCGCGAGCGCGATGGCCGTTGCGACGAGCGTCCTGCGTGCGTTCATATGGGCGATGTACTTCCGGCCTATCGCGATGCCCGATAATGGGAGGCTCGCCCGGACGCCAACAATGGAACCTTGGTGCCGCGCCGCGCGCCCGCCCAACGACGATCGAGGACCAGGAAACGATGGCTCGCAACACCCAGGTCGAGGCCGACCACGACGCCCCGCCGATCACGCAGATCCTGGCGGGATTCGTCTCGTCCCATCCGTCGCGCGGCTGGAGCGATGCGGTCGACCACGAGGCGCACCGCACGTTCCTCAATTGGGCCGGTTGCGCCGTAGGCGCGGCGCGGCACGACTCGGCCGAAGCCGCGCTCGCCGCGGTGAAGATGCTGCAGCCCGCGCCGCAGTCGTCGATCCTCGGCCGCGCCGACAAGGTCGACATGGCGAGCGCGGCGCTCGTGAACGGCATCGCGTCGCACACGTTCGATTTCGACGACACGCACCTCAAGACCATCATCCATCCCGCGGGCCCCGTGGCCTCCGCGGTGCTGGCGCTCGCGGAGGTGACCGGCGCCTCGGGGCGCCAGGTGATCGACGCGCTCGTGCTGGGCATCGACGTCTCCTGCCGCGTGGGCAACATGATGTATCCCGAGCATTACGACCGGGGCTGGCACATCACGGGCTCCACCGGCACGCTCGGGGCGGCCGCCGGATGCGCGCGCCTCCTGGGCCTCGACGAGGGGAAGACCACCATGGCGCTCGGCATCGCCGCCTCGCAGCCGATCGGGATGCGCGAGCAGTTCGGCACCATGACCAAGCCCTTCCATCCCGGGGGTGCCGCGCGCGCGGGCCTCATGAGCGCTTTGCTGGCGAAGAACGGCTTCACCGCGAGCCCGAAGGCGATCGAGGCGCCGCGCGGCATGTCGCAGACGATTTCCACCAAGAACGACTGGAACGAGATCACCGACGAGCTCGGCACGCGCTTCGAGATCTCCTTCAACACCTACAAGCCGTTCGCGTGCGGCATCGTGATCCACCCCACGATCGACGCCGCCACGCAGCTTCGAGGCAGGGGCGTCAAGGCGGAGGACATCGAGCGGGTCGAGCTCAAGGTCCATTCGCTGGTGCTCGAGCTCACCGGCAAGAAGGAGCCGAAAAACGGCCTGGAGGGCAAGTTCAGCGTCTATCACGGCTTCGCCGCGGGCCTCGCCTTCGGCCGCGCCGGGGAGCACGAGTACGATGACGCGATCGTGCGCCGCGAGGACATGGTGGCGCTGCGCCGCAAGGTCGTGGCCACCGTGGACGACTCGATCGCCGAGGAGTCGGCGGACGTGACCGCCGTGATGAAGGACGGCCGGCGCGAGCACGTGTTCGTGAAGGACGCCATCGGATCGCTTGCGCGCCCGCTCACCGACGCGATGCTCGAAGCCAAGTTCCGCGGCCAGGCCGAGGCGGTGATCGGCAAGGCCAAGGTGGACGTGGCGCTCGCGGCCTGCTGGAAGCTCGGCGCGGCGCGCGACGTTTCCGATGTCGTGAAGGCGGCGCGGCCGTGAGCGCCATTTCCATGGGCCCGGGTCCGGGCCACTTCGCCGAGCCGCAACGTCCGCGCGTCGTGGTGCTCGACGACTACGAGGACTTCCTGCGCAAGAGCGCCAGCTGGAAGGACCTCGAGGAACGCGCGGACGTGACCGTGCATACCCGGCGGCTGCGCGGCGAGGTGCTTTTCGAGGCGATCAAGGACGCCGACGCCATCGTCGTGATCCGGGACCGCACGCCCTTCAAGGCCGAGCTCATCGCGCGGCTGCCGAAGCTCAAGCTCTTCGTCTTCACGGGGCTGCGCAACACCCAGCTCGACTTCGCGGCGCTCGCGGCGCGGGGCATCCCGGTCGGCAATACCGACCACGGCTCCTCGAAGCACTCGACCGCGGAGATGGCCTGGGCGCTGATCCTGGCCGCGGCCAAGCGCCTCGAGGAATTCTTCGTGCTCGCGCGCAGCGGCGGTTGGCGCGACGGCGGGCGCCTTCCGTGGGTGCTGCACGGCGAGCGGCTGGGGCTCGTCGGCTTTGGCGAGATCGGCCAGCTCGTGGCCCGCGCCGGAGCGGCCTTCGGCATGGAGATCGTGACCTGGAGCCCGCACATGACGCCGGAACGCGCCGCCGCGGGAGGCGCCGAGCCGGTCCCGCTCGAGGAGCTGCTCGCCACCTCGAAAGTCGTGAGCCTGCACCTCGTGCCTTCGCCCGAAACCCGCAAGCTCCTCGGTGCGCGGCGCATGGCCACGATGCGGCCGGATTCGATCCTGGTGAACACCGCCCGATCGGCGCTGGTCGACATGGCGGCCCTGCCGGCGGCGCTCGACGCGGGCCGTCCGGCCATCGCCGCGCTCGACGTCTACGACGACGAACCGCTCGCGCCGGGGCACGCGCTCGCCGCGCGCCGCGACGTGGTGCTCTCGCCGCATCTGGGCTTCGTCAACGATCCGGTGTTCTCACTCTATGGCCCCGGCGTGACCGAGAACCTGCTCGCCTGGCTCGACGGCAGGCCCCTTCCGCGCCCGGCGGCAGGCTAGCCCGCTTCCTGCATGCGCGATAGCCGCGCGGCTTCCTCCAGCCGCGCGTCGTCGATCTCCCGCATCACGGCTTCCAGGTCGGCCGTGCTCTCGTCGGGCGCGAACTGGCCGGTCAGCTCGACATCCGGGGCGAGCGCGCCGGACTCGTACAACGCCCAGATCTCCTTGCCGTAGTCGGTTGCGAGCAGTTGCGGCGCGAAACCGCCGAAGAAGCGCCGCAGGTTGTCGACGTCGCGCACGAGCATGCGGGGCGCGTGGTTGTTGCCCGCCGCGTCCACCGCCTGGGGCAGGTCGATGATCACCGGCCCGTCGGCGGCGACCAGGACGTTGAACTCGCTCAGGTCCCCGTGGACCACGCCGGCGCAGAGCATGCGCACCACCTCGCCGATCAGGCGGCCGTGCAGCTCGAGGGCTTCCGCGGCGGACAGAGCGACGTCGTTCAGCCGTGGGGCGGCATTGCCGTCCTCGTCGGTCACGAGCTCCATCAGCAGCACGCCCTCGTGGAAGTTGTACGGTTTCGGCACGCGCACGCCGGCGGCGGCGAGGCGATAGAGCGCGTCGACCTCGGCGCTCTGCCATGCGCGCTCCTGCGCCTGGCGCCCGAAGCGCGTGCCCTTGGCCATCGCCCGCGCCTGGCGCGAGCTCTTGGTCTTGCGGTTCTCGGTGTAGTCGACGGCCTGGCGGAAGCTCCTCCTGTCGGCCTCCTTGTAGACCTTCGCGCAGCGAACCTCGCCGGCGCTGCGCACCACGTAGACCATCGCCTCCTTGCCGCTCATCAGCTGGCGCACGACGGCGTCGACCACGCCCTCTTCGACGAGGGGCTGGAGCCGCCTGGGGGTCTTCAAATGGGGGACTGCGTGGAATGCGGGCGGGGCAGGGCAGGGTGTCTCGTCATCGGCTCGATTCTACGCAAGCCTGCGAGCGATTACGCGGGCCAGCACGAGGAACCAGAGCGTGAAGAGCGTCACCAGCTGCCACTCGAGCGCGTCGCGGAAGTGGTCGCGGAACTCGGCGTCGGCCACGAACACCGGGGCGAGGATGTTGGCCATGCCGAGGGCCAGCATCGCCGCGCAGGTCCAGGTGAGCGCCGCCGTGAGCCCCGATGCGGGCGCGATGCGGCGCAGCTGCCGCACGAACACGAGCATCGCGCAGAAGCTGCCTGCGAAGTACAAGTTGATGCCGTAACGGCGCATCCACGTGTACACGTAGCCATCGCTGCCGAGCGCGATGGCATAGACGACCAGGGCTGCCCCCGCGATGATCCCGAGCGGCAGCAGGCCGCGATCCGCGCCGCTCGATCGGGATGCCTGCAAGACCCAGCGCGCCGCGATCGCCCAGGTCCAGGCCTGCACGAACGCGGTCGGGATCATCAGCGCCTTGAACAACACGTTCGCGGCCCCGTGGCGCGCCGCCTCGCTCACCGATGCGCAACCCTGGAAGTGCGGGATGCAATCGGGCACGGAACCCGCGGCGCGCGAGAGGAGCCAGGCCCCATGCACCGCGATGGCCGCGAGGAGGGCGCCCGCGAGCGGGGGCAGCCAGTCGGGAACGCGCTTCAAGACCGCGAAGCTACTCCCGGAACGAGAAGAGCACCGCGTCGGCCGGCACGAGCTGGTTCTCGGCGAAGGCTGCGCGCTCGATCACACCGTCGCGCGGGCTCACGATGGTGTGCTCCATCTTCATCGCCTCGAGGATCAGGAGGGCCTGGCCCCTCTTCACGCTGTCGCCGGCCTTCGCCATCAGCTTCACGACGCGCCCCGGCATGAGCGCGGTGAGGCGCGCATCGGGCATCGCGTCGGCGGCCTCGTAGTGGAACGGGTCCACGAGCTCGAGGTCGTAGCGGCCCTGCGGCGTGACCGCCGAAACGAGCGCTCCCAGGCGGCAGACCCGGGCGAAGTACGTTTCATCGTCGAGCGCGATCTGCAGCCGGTCGTCCTCGCCGGGCCCGAGCACTACGCGGTGCGAGCGTCCTTCGACGGTCACGTCCGCATGGCCCGGTCGCATGACGGCCTCCACGACGAAGGCCTTGCGCGCGCCGTCTCCGGAGGTGGACGTAGACCCGAACTCCATGCGCCGCAGCGCCGGCTGGTTGAGCCTCCAGCCGCCGGTGTCGCTCCAGGGAGAGGGCGGGGCCTCCTCGGCGGCGCGGCGCTCGTCGAGAAACACCCGGGCGGCCACGGCCACCAGCGCTTCGAGGGGCACGTCGCCGGCCGGCGGCAGGAGGTCGGCGCGATGCCGCTCGATGAACGCGGTGTCGGTTTGCCCGGCGAGGAAGGCCGGGTGGCGAACCACGCGCTCGAGGAAGGCGAGGTTGGTCGTGACGCCGAGCAACGTCGTCGAAGCGAGCGCCGATTGCATGCGGCGCGCCGCCTCCGCGCGGTCGTCGCCCCACACGATGAGCTTGGCGATCATGGGGTCGTAGAAGACGCTCACCTCGTCGCCTTCGCGCACGCCGGTGTCCATGCGCACCTCCTCCTCGCCCTCGGGGACCAGGGGATCCACCGGCGAGCGCAGAACGCCGATTCGTCCGGTCTCGGGAAGGAAGTCGTTGGCGGGATTCTCGGCGCACAGGCGCACCTCGATCGAGTGCCCGCCGGTGGCGATCTCGTTCTGCCTGAGCGGCAGTTCCTCGCCCGCGGCCACGCGAAGCTGCCATTCGACCAGGTCCTCGTTGGTGATCATCTCCGTTACCGGATGCTCGACCTGCAGGCGCGTGTTCATCTCCATGAAGAAGAACTTGCGGTCGGCGCCGACGATGAATTCCACCGTGCCCGCTCCGCGATAGGCGATGGCGCGCGCGGCGGCGACGGCGGCTCGGCCCATCTCCTCGCGCAGGGCGTCGTCGAGGAAGGGCGAGGGCGTTTCCTCCAGCACCTTCTGGTGGCGGCGCTGGATCGAGCATTCGCGCTCGAAAAGGTGCACGTAGTGCCCGTGCGTGTCGCCGAAGACCTGGAACTCGATGTGGCGCGGGCCCTGCACGAAGCGCTCGAGCAGCACCGCCTCGTCCCCGAATGCGTTCCTGGCCTCGCGCCGCGCGGCGGCGAGCTGGTCGGCGAACTCGGCATCCTTGGTGGCGAGGCGCATGCCCTTGCCGCCGCCGCCCGCGACCGCCTTGATCAGCAGCGGGTAGCCGATCATCGAGGCCTTGCCGGAAAGCAGCTTGTCGTCCTGGTCGGCGCCGTGATAGCCGGGCACTACCGGGACGCCGACCTTCTCCATGATCGCCTTGGCCCTGTCCTTGAGGCCCATCTTCTCGAT
>CAMPHL010000181.1 GCA_946885905.1 uncultured Pseudomonadota bacterium
GAACTAAGCAGCCCGTTCGTACACCGGCCCGTACTCGCGAAGCGCCTCGATCACGCGCTCGACCGCCCAGTCCAACTCGGCGCGCTCGACGACGAGAGCCGGCGCGAAGCGTGCGACCGTCCCATGCGTGTCCTTGCTCAGCACCCCATGCCTGAGCAGCGTCTCCACGAACTTGCGCGCCGTGACGCGCTCGGTGTCTAGCTCGACGCCGATCAGCAGCCCCTTGCCGCGCACTTCCTTGATGACCGGGCTCGAGATCGACCTGAGGCGCTTCATCAGGTACTCGCCCAGGGAAGCGGCGCGGTCGGCGAGCCTCTCCTCCAGCAGCAGCTCCAGCGAGGCGAGGCCGACCGCGGCGCCGAGGGCGTTGCCGCCGAAGGTGCTGCCGTGGTCGCCGGGCTTGAACACGCCCATCACCTCCTCGCGCGCGCAGAAGGCGGACACGGGCATGAGCCCGCCGCCCAGGGCCTTGCCGAGGACGATGCCGTCCGGCTTCACGTTGTCGTGGTGGATCGCGAGGACCTTGCCGGTGCGGCCGAGGCCCGTCTGCACTTCGTCCACGATCAGGAGGACGCCGTGCTTGCGGCAGATGCGCTCGCACTCGGCGAGGTAGCCCTCGGCGGGGACGACGATACCGGCTTCCCCCTGCACCGGCTCCACCAGGAACGCGGCGGTATTCGGCGTGATCGCCGCCTCGAGCGCGGCCGCATCGCCGAACGGCACGTGCACGAACGCGCCCGGGGCGCACGGGCCGAAGCCCTCGAGGTACTGCGGCTCGGTGGAGAACCCCACGATGGTCGAGGTGCGGCCGTGGAAGTTGCCGCTGCATACGATGATGCCGGCGCGGTCGGCGGGCACCTTCTTGACCGTGTATGCCCACTTGCGCGCGCACTTGATCGCGGTCTCGACGCCCTCGGCGCCGGTGCTCATGGGCAGCGCGCGGTCCATGCCGGTCACCTCGCAGAGCTTCGCGAGGAAGGGCGGCAGGCGATCGTTGTGGAAAGCCCGCGAAGTGACCGCGAGGCGGCGAGCCTGCTCGGTGAACACCGCGAGCAGCTTCGGGTGGCCGTAGCCGAAACTTACGGCGGAATACGCCGAGAGCATGTCGAGGTAGCGACGGTCGTTCTCGTCCCAGAGCCAGGGTCCATCGCCGCGCGTGAGGACGATCGGCAACGGGTCGTAATTCGTCGCGCCGTGGCGGCGCTCGAGAGCGATCTTGGCGCTCATGGTCGTTCCTTTTCGAACGGCGGCTTCCGTGGGTATTGCTTGGAGCCGCGACGGCCTCGGGCCGTTCCCCGCGCCGCGTTCACAACACAGCAGGCGGGAGGTCGGATTATACCGACGGGGGTGAGGCCGGCGTAACCCCGGCAGGAGCCTTCCCGAGCGCGCCCGCCAATCCCGTGGCCATGCGCGCGGCCAGCGCGTAGATGGTGAGCTGCGGATTGGCGCCGAGGCTCGTCGGGAACACCGAGGCATCGTGCACCGAGAGGTTCGCGATGTGGTGGTGGCGCCCCGCCTCGGTCACCACAGCGCTCGAGACATCCGGACCCATTGCGCAGCCACCCATCACGTGCGCGCTCACCGCGCGCGCAGCGAGCGCGCGCATGGGCAGCGAGTCGATCGCGGACTTCGCCTCCCGCCAACTGGAAACGGCAGAGGCGCTTTCGTGCAGCGGCATCACCGTACGCGCGCCCGCCGCGAATTGGATCTCGGCCATGGCCAGGTAGGCGCGGCGCACGCCGTCCCAGAGATATTCGGTCACCCCGTAGTCGAGCACCGGCCAGCCGTCGGAGCGCAGGACCACTCTGCCGCCCTGGGACTCGTCGTGGAAGCCGTCCCGCAGCAGCGCGATGAGCACTTGCACGTGGGCAAGCTGCGACATCCATCGCGCATGCTCGGCCCCGAACCCCGGAACGGTGATGCCGCCCAGGATCGGGTGCACCGGGGGGGCTTCGAGCTTGAACCCGGCGGGTCCGCCCAACGGCGCCCGGTCGAGGAAATGGTCGGAGTACACCGTCTGCGGCGCGCCATAGTAGGCGTCGACCTTGTTCGGCATCACCGCGCCGCTCACCACCGTGGGATGCAGGAAGGTGCGCCGGCCGACCAAGCCTTGCGGATCGGGCAACTGGCTCGCGAGCAGCAGGGCCGGCGTGCCGATCGCTCCGGCGCAGAGCACGAAGTGGCGCGCGCGCAGCCGCACGCCGTAAGGGATGGGCGCGGCGCCGTTGCGCTCGATGCCACGCGCCTCGCAGTGAGAGATGCGGTCCCCGCGCGCCACGAGCGAAGTCACGCGCGCGCGCTGCACGAGCGTCGCGCCGCGATCGAGCGCCGCGGGGATCGTCGTGACGAGCATGGATTGCTTCGCGTTCAAGGGGCATCCCATGCCGCAGTAGCCCAGGTTCGCGCAGCCTTTCACGTTGCGACGGATGTAGCCGAAGGCAATGCCCAGCTTCTCGCAGCCGCGCTTGAGCGCGTCGTTGTTCGCGTTGGGAGGCACTTCCCATGGCCCGATCGCCAGGCGCTGCTCCCACCGCTCGAACCAGGGTGCGAGCGCGGATTCGGAGGCGGTCTTCAATCCATGCGCTTCGGTCCAGTGGGCGAGGGTCCGCGCCGGCGTGCGGAAGCTCGAGGTCCAGTTGACCGTCGTCCCGCCGCCCACGCAGCGCCCCTGAAGGACGGTGATGCCCTTGTCGAGCGTCTGGCGTCCCGCCGACTCCTGGTAGAGGCGCGGATAGGCTTCGCGCTCGCGCATGTTGAATTCCGAGCTGCTCGCGAGCGGGCCTTCTTCGACGATCGCCACGGCCAAGCCGGCCCGGGCGAGGATCTCCGCGGTCACGCCGCCCGCCGCGCCGCTGCCCACCACGACCACGTCGAACTCGAGCTCGCGGTCGCGCGTGGCCGTGGCCGCATCCACGACCTTCCAGCCGCGCGCCAGGCCTTCCTTGATCGGATCGGCAACGCTCATTTGAGCTGCGGAGCCCCCGGGTAGCCGATGACCGCCCACGATGCGCTGTTGCCGTACCACGCCGCCTGCAGCAGCTGGGTGATCGCCTGGTAGCCCGCGCGCTGGATGTCGAAGCGTGAGTGGCGCCAGCGCGTGAGGAAGGCCGCGATGTCCTGCGGGGTGGATTCCTCCAGGGGGGCCCACAGGCCGGTGAACATGAGGCGCGTGGGCGGGAAGCGCAGCAGCGAGAAGAGCTCGTCGACCTCTTTCTGCACCGAGGCGGAGAGTCCCGAGACCGCGCGGTCGAACGCTTCCACGATCTCGTTGCCGGCGCGCCGGCGCGCCGCCTCGTCCCCGGGAAGTGCGCCGTCGAGCACGACCGGCACCAGGGCGGCCACCGCCGAAGCGCCACGCTCGTCGAGGAAGCGATAGTTGGGCGCCGCCACCGCCGGCGTCCGGTCGAGCCAGCGCGCGCCGGCGAGGACGAGCCCGCCCGCGATGCCGACTTTGAGGAACTGCCTGCGACCCGCCATCAGCGAAGCAGCAGGCGCACGAGCCGCTCGACACGCGCGCCGTAAGGCGGCCGGAAGAGCTTGAGGCCATTGAAGCGCGACTGGTAGAAGACCGCCTTGTGGTTCGAAAATGCGTCGAACCCCGCGCGCCCGTGGTACTCGCCCATGCCCGAGGGACCCACGCCGCCGAAGGGCAGGTCGTCCTGGGCGAGGTGCACGATCGTCTCGTTCACGCTGACCCCGCCGGAAATGGTGCTTGCGAGCACCTGGTTCACCGCCGCGCGGTCGTGGTCGAAGACGTAGAGGGCGAGCGGCCGCGGGCGGGCATTCACGTACGCGATGGCTTCGGAGAGCTTGCGGTAAGGCACGAGCGGGAGCAGGGGGCCGAAGATCTCCTCGTGCATCACGCGCGCGTCGTCCGGGACGCCGGCGAGCAGCGTTGGCGGCAACTTGGGCGAGTGGGCGAAGTCCTCCGAGGCGGGGTTGATCTCGACCACGCGCGCGCCGAGGTTGCGTGCTTCGTCGACGTAGGCGCGCAGCCTCTGCTGGTGGCGCGCGTCGACGATCGCGGTGTAGTCGGGATTGTCGCGCAGCGTCGGATAGAGGCGCGCGACCGTGGCCTGCGCCGCGGCGGTGAACTCCTCCAGCCGCTCCTCGGGCACCAGCGCGTAATCGGGGGCGACGCAGGTCTGACCCGCGTTCAGGCATTTGCCGTAGAGGATGCGGTCGGCCGCTTCGGCGACCGGCATGCCGCGGCCGACGATCGCCGGCGACTGGCCGCCGAGCTCGAGCGTCACGGGCGTGAGGTTCGCCGCCGCGGCGCGCATCACGTGGCGTCCGATTTCGGTGGAGCCGGTGAAAACCAGGTGATCGAAGGGCAGGGCGGTGAAGGCGCGCGCCACCTCCACGCCGCCGTTCACGACCGTCATCGCATCCGCATCCACGTAACGCGCGACCAACGCCGCGAGGAGCTCGCCCGTCGCCGGGGCCGACTCCGACATCTTCACCATGATGCGGTTGCCCGCAGCCACCGCGGACACGGCCGGCCCCACCGCGAGGTAGACCGGGTAGTTCCAGGGAACGACGATCCCGACCACGCCGAGCGGCAGCATCACCACGCGCGAGCGGCCGGGGAGGAACCAGAAGTTGGTGCGCGCGCGCCGCGGCACCATCCAGGATCGCAGGTGCCGGCGGGCATGCGCGATCGCTTCGACGGCGGGGAAGATTTCCAGCAGGCGGGTTTCCTGCCGCGCGCGGCCGCGGAAGTCCTCGTCGACCGCAGCGGCGAGCGCGGCGGCGTTCTCGCGCAGCAGCCTGCGCAATCCTTCGAGTGCGGCCAGGCGTTCGCCGAACGACAATCCGAGCGTGGCGTCGCGCCGTTCGCGCAGGCGCGCGAACGTATCCTGGAGGCCCGATGGCGGGGCGATACCGTCCTTGAGATTCAACTTTAATTAGTTAATGCAAGCTATTGAAGGACAATATAACTTTCAACCCGATTCGATCCTCAAACGATCGTTTGAAGCGATCGTTAGAATATATAGCATGACGGATGCGGGCGCCGGCCTGAGGACCCATCTCGAGCGGTTGAAATCCCTGCGGGGGGCGGCCGCCCTTTCGCCGCCCCGGCTCGCGGAGCTGAAGGCATTCCAGGCGAGCCGCCTCGCCCGAACCTATGCGGACATCGCTGCCCAGCCGCGCTATCGGCTGGCCACATCGTTCTTCCTGCAGGACCTTTACGGGCCGAAGGACTTCAGCCGCCGTGACGACGCGATGCTGCGCATCCTGCCGGTGATGGTGCGAACCATGCCGGCCAAGGGCGTCGAAGCCGCGGCCCTCGCGATCGAGCTGGAAGCGCTTTCCGAGAGCCTCGACCACCGCGCCGCCCTGGAGCTCGAGGCCGGGCCGATCGACGACGGGAACTACGCGCGCGCCTACCGGGCCGGCTCGACCCGCGCCGAGCGCGAGCGCCAGATCGAGCTCATCGGGATGGTGGGCTGCAACCTCGACTGGCTGGTGAAGAAGCCGCTCGTGCACGGCACCTTGAAGCTCATGCGCAGGCCCGCGAAGCTTGCGGGTCTCGAGGACCTGCAGGATTTCCTCGAGCGCGGGTTCGAGGCGTTCCGCGCGATGGGAGGCGCGGAGGAGTTCCTCGCCACGATCCACGATCGCGAGACGCGGATCCTCAACCGCCTTTTTTCGGGCGCGGCGAAGCCTTTTTCGTAGAAGCTGCCCGCCCTTTGGGGGAGGGCTCGGGAGCGGGTTTGGTCGAGAAGAGCTTGTCCATCTCTTCGTGCGCCGCATGCTCTATCGACGCGCGCATCATCCTGAGCAGCATCCCCAGGCTGACGGTCAGGCGCACGTCCTTCTCGTTTACCGCGAGCGACCCGGTCACCCCGGGCCGCTCGAACTCGAGGACGTTGCCTTTCCAGTCGCCCTGCAGGCCGAACTTGCGGCTCAGGTGCTCGGCCATCTGGTCGGCCGCCGCCCGGGATTCGGCACAGATCACGAACACGCACAAC
>CAMPHL010000182.1 GCA_946885905.1 uncultured Pseudomonadota bacterium
CGGCTTCAGATCGTTGCGAGGATTTGATTCAGCGTGCCGCTCGGGCGCATGGCGCATCTCACCTGGCTCGAGACCGAGAACCTGAAGGCGGTCTCGGATTTCTCCCCGCTCGCGTCGCTCACGAACCTCGTGGGCCTCGGCGTCACTGGAAGCATGTGGAGCCAGCAGCCCATCGACACGCTGCGGCCCTTCGGGAAGCTCACCGGGCTCGAGTGGCTCGGGGTCTCCGCCGCCTCCGACGGCTCGCTACGCCCGCTCGAACCCCTCGGGCGCCTCAAGTGGCTGGGGCTTCCCAATCGCTACCCGGTCGAGGAGCTCGCGTGGCTGTCGACGCGGCTGCCGCACACCGAGTGCCGCTTCTTCCAACCCTACGAAGACCTCACCGCGCGCGGCTTCACCTGCCCGAAGTGCAAGAAGCAGACGGTGGCGCTGATGAGCGGCAAGGGCGGCAAGTTCCTCTGCCTGGCGTGCGACCGCGAGAAGGTCGATCGCCACGTGCGCGCTTTCCGCGCGCTGCAGGATGAGCTGCGCTAGGTAGCCGCCAGGCCCCGGTCCAGGTCCCAGAGGATGTCGTCGAGGCTCTCCAGCCCGATCGACAGCCGCACCATGTCCGGCGGCACGCCCGCCTTCTTCTGCTGCTCGTGGTCGAGCTGCCGGTGCGTGGTGGAAGCGGGGTGGATCACGAGCGAGCGGGCGTCGCCGATGTTGGCGAGGTGGGAGACGAAGGTGAGCGCCTCGATGAACTTCACGCCCGCCTCGTAGCCGCCCTTGATGCCGAACGAAAGCAGCGAGCCCGCGCCCTTCGGCAGGTACTTCTTCGCGAGCGCGTGGTACTTGTTGTCGGGCAGCCCCGGGTAGTTCACCCACGAAACCTTCGGATGGTCGCGCAGGAAACGCGCGACGCCCATGGCATTGGCCACGTGGCGCTCCATCCGCACCGGGAGCGTCTCGAGGCCCTGCAGCATGAGCCACGAGTTGAACGGCGCGATCGCGGGTCCATAGACGCGCATCACTTCCATGCGCGCCTTCATCGTGAAGCCGAAGTCGCCGAAGGTCTCGTAGAACTTGACCCCGTGGTAGCCGGCGGACGGCTCGGTCATCCCGGGGAACTTGCCGTTGTCCCAGGGGAACCTGCCGCTTTCGACCACGACGCCGCCCATCGAGGTTCCATGACCGCCGATGAACTTCGTGGCCGAGTGCACCACAACGTCCGCGCCGTGCAGCAACGGCTGGCAGAGATAGGGCGATGCCGCGGTGTTGTCGACGATGAAGGGAACGCCCGCCTCGCGCGCGATCTTCCCGATCGCCGCGATGTCGATCACGTTGATCGCGGGATTGCCGAGCGTCTCGGAGAAAAGGCACTTCGTGTTCGGCTTGATCGCCTTGCGGAAATTCTCCGGGTCGTCCGGATCGACCAGCGTCGACTCGATCCCGAGCCTGGGGAAGTTCACCGCGAGCATCGTGTAGGTGCCGCCGTAGAGCTTCGAGGAGGACACCACGTGGTCCCCCCTCTCGAGGATGTTGAGGAACGCGACCATCTCCGCGGCCTGGCCGGAGGCCGTCGCCACCGCCGCGCGCCCGCCCTCCAGCGCGGCCATGCGCTCCTCGAACACCGCCGTGGTCGGATTGGACAGCCGCGTATAGACGTTGCCGAACGTCTGCAGGTTGAAGAGGCTCGCGGCGTGGTCGGCGCTGTCGAAGACGTACGAGGTCGTCTGGTAGAGCGGCACCGCGCGCGAGCCCGTCTGGGCGTCGGGGATCTGGCCCGCGTGCAGGCACAGCGTCTCGAAGCCGAATTCCCTATCGGCCATTCACCCTCTCCCCAGCCCTCCCCCGAGGCAGGGGTAGCTCAGTTCTTCGCCGCCGCCTCGCCCGTCTTCGTGCGGTCGAGCACCGTCATCGCGCTCGCCACCAGGCCGGCCACGTCGGAGAGGTTGCTCGGGATGATGAGCGTGTTGTTGGCCTTGGCGAGGTTCTGGAACGCCTCGATGTATTTCTCGGCCACCTTGAGGTTCGCCGCGCTCATGCCGCCCTCCGCCTCGATCGCGACGGCCACCGCGCGCACCGCGTTCGCGTTGGCATTGGCCACGAGCTCGATCGCCTGGGCCTCGCCCATCGCCTTGTTGATCTGGGCCTGCTTCTGGCCCTCGGACTCGAGGATGGCGGCCTGGCGCTCGCCGTCGGCGATGTTGATCTCCTGCTGGCGCTTGCCCTCGGAGGTCGCGATCACGGCGCGCTTCTCGCGCTCGGCGGTGATCTGCGCCTGCATCGAGCGCAGGATCGACTCGGGCGGCGTGAGGCTCTTGATCTCGTAGCGCAACACCTTGATGCCCCAGGTGCGGCCGGCCTCGTCCAGGACCTGAACCACGGTGTGGTTGATCTCGTCGCGGCTCTCGAAGGTCTTGTCGAGCTCCATCTTGCCGATCACCGAGCGCAGCGCCGTCTGCGCGAGCTGCGTGACCGCCTGGACGTAGTCCGACGAGCCGTACGAGGCGAGCCGCGGATCGATCACCTGGAAGTAGATGATCCCGTCGACCGTGAGCTGAGTGTTGTCCCTGGTGATGCAGACCTGCTCGGGCACGTCGAGCGGCACTTCCTTGAGCGAGTGCCGGTACGCGATCCGGTCCATGAACGGCACGATCAGCTGCAGGCCGGGCTCGAGCACGCGCGAGAACTTGCCCAGGCGCTCCACCACCCAGGCGCTCTGCTGCGGCACGATGCGCACGCCCTCGATGACGACCACGACCAGCATCGCCAGGACGAAGACCCCGATCGTGGCAGACCAGCTCCTGAAGAGGAACGCGGTCGCCACCGCGAGGATCACGGCGATCAAGGATTTCCAGAACATGGTGAGACCTCCCTTTGTTGTTGATTCGCCACCCCGGGCGCCGCTCGCGCGGCGATGCCCCGGGGCCCATCACCGAGGCGGTGTCTCGATCACTACCAGCGTTTGCCCTTCCTGCGCATCGATGTAGAGCGTGGACCCGGGGACGGGCTTGGTCTCCGTCGCGACGCGCGCGTCCCACGAAGCGCCGCGGTATCTCACCCGCGCGAGCCCCGCCGCCTCGTTCGCCCAACCCTCGAGCACGACCGGCTGGCCGCGGTCGAGGAAGTTGGCGCGGCCTTCGTCGGCCGTCCTGTTCGCCTCGTGCCAATGGTGGACCAGGAGCGCGCCCCCGATCGCCACCGCGCCGCCGGCCAATGCCTGCACGAGCGGATTGCCGCCCGCCCACGACACGATCGCCGAGGCGAAGGCGCCCACGCCCAGCACGAGCAGATAGAAGGTCCCGGTCACCAGCTCCGCGATGACCAGCACCAGCCCCACGATGACCCAAAGGACCCACATTTCCATCAGAACCCTCCTCAAAACCGGTTTCAGGCCCCAAGCGCAAGAACCGGGGCCTGACCCCATCCCGTCAGCCGCTATGGGCGGTCGCGCGTTTAGCGGAGATGACCTTCGTGTTCACGCCGGCCCAGCCCAGGCCGCCGAAGAAGCGGCCGTGCTCGATCTTCACGCAGCGGTCCTCGACCACTTCCAGCCCGGCCGCTTCCGCCCGCGTGCGGGCCTCGGCGCTATGAACGCCCAGCTGCATCCAGAGCACCCTGGCTTCGATCGCGATGGCATCCTCGGCAAGCGCCGGGATCTCGGAGCTCTTGCGGAAGCAGTCCACGATGTCCACTTTCTCCGGGATGTCGCGCAGCGACTTGTAGCAGCGTTCGCCCAGGATCTCCTCGTACATCGGGTTCACGGGGATCACCCGGTATCCATGCTCCTGCATGTACTTGGCGGCGAAATAGCTCGGGCGGTGCCATTGGGCCGAAAGGCCCACCACCGCGAGAGTCTTGTGGCGCAGCAGGATGCGCCGCGTCTTGTCGCCGTCGTCCATGCCGGGCCCGTGGAACCTATACTGCACTGAGATGGCAAATCATACCTTGAAGGTCCTCGCGCTCCTCGCATGCCTCGCGGCGCTGCCCGCGGCGGCGCTCAACCACGAAGACGCGGTCGCGCCGCTCACCTCGGCGCGCTTCCCGGTGGCCTGCTCCAACGTCGAGCACGACATGGATCGGTTGGCGCAACTGGGCGGGCGGCCGGTCGACTACTGGGAAGGCAACACCGTCAACGGGTCGACGCGCTACGTGACCGACATCCTGAGGAACCCGGGCACGGCGGTCACGTTCGACCCGCGGCTTCCGTTCAAGCCCGCGCTCTATCCCACGCGCTCGCTGCTACGGGTGGAGTTCGCCGCGATCGTGTGCTATCCGACTTCGCCCGACAACACGGATCCCCATTACGCGTTGCCGGACAACGGCGGCACGGTGCCGCACATGCAGCGCCCGGGCGAGGCGCCCAAGCTCATCTCGGCGCGGGAATACGACGAGGGATTCGGATACTTCCTCTCGCCGCCGCGTCCGGGCTTGCAGAAGCTCCCGCTCATCGTCTATTCGCACGGCCTCGGAGGCAGCCCGCTCGGGAAAGGCTACCTCGAGGTGATGACGGCCCTCGCCTCGCAGGGCTTCATGGTGGCGGGAATCTTCCACGCCGACGCGCGCATCTCGCCCGTGCGCCTCGAGGACCTCGGCGACGTCGCCTTCGCGATCGCCTTCTTCCCGCTCATCGTGGAGATGCAGGCGATCCGCCCCTTCGCGCTCAAGGCGATGACCGACCGGCTGCTGGCGGACCGCGCCTACGCGGACGGCATCGACACCGATCGCATCGGTGGCTTCGGCGCGAGCCTGGGCGGCGAAGCCATGGCCCACCTCGTGGGCGCGAAGATCACCTCGAGCCTCGCGCGAAGCTGCACCGAGACCGAGCGCGACCCGCGCATCCGCGCCGTGGTCGGATACGTGCCCTACGCGGGCTGGTCGTTCCTGCCCGCCTTCTGCGACGGGCAGGAGGGCGCGGCGGAGGTGAACCGGCCGTACCTCGCCATCGCGGGCACGCTCGACACCACCGCGCCCCTCAACATGACGCGGCGAGCGATGGAGCGCATGGGCTCGTCGCGCTACCTGGTGGAGCTCCAGGGCGGCGAGCACGAGCTGCGCCCCGAGGATGCGGGCGACGTCCTCACGTGGACCACCGTCTTCCTCCACGCTTACCTCGATCACAACCACGATCCCACCGCGATGGCGCGCTTCATCCGCATGGCGCAGGTCACCGGCGGGCGCCCGGACACGGTCACGATGGACGTGCACGTTCCCTTCCCCGGCGCCAATGGCGAGGTGCCCGTGGTGGAGTTCTGGAACGAGATCACGAACCACTACTTCATCGCCGCCGGGCAGGGCGAGATCGACGGGATCCTCGCGGGCGTGGCAGGCGCGGGGTGGCAGCTCACGGGACAGTCGTTCAAGGGCTGGCTCACGGCCCCGCCCGCGGAGCTCTTTCCTTCGGTTGGCCCGGTGTGCCGCTTCTACGGCGCGGGGCCGAACTCGCACTTCTTCACGGCGAGCGCGCCCGAGTGCGAGACCGTGAAGCAATCCAACGGGTGGTTCTACGAGGGCATCGGCTTCCACCTCACGGCGCTGCAGAACCCCGCGGGCAGCCCGCGGCGTTGCCCCCAGGGCCTGCTCTCGGTCAACCGCGCGTACAACAATCGCGCCGCGCAGAACGATTCGAACCACCGCTTCACCACCAGCGACTCCGAGATCCGATCGATGGGCGAGAAAGGATGGGCGGTCGAGGGAACGGTGATGTGCGCCTACCCCTGACCTGTAGGCATTGGCCGACGTAGGCACACGCGGGCCTGGTCCTTTTGGACTACAGCGGAACCGGACTGCGCTGGCAGCGGCGTTCGCCTCGCGCGCGAAAAATGACGCGATGCCGAATTCCCTCTTCCGGCCGCGCGAGAACTGCTGCGCCGCCCCCCACGCCCACAGGGCCGCGATGCTGGTCGACGGCTCGGAGTACTTCGAGGCGTTCGTGCGCTTCGCCCGCCGGGCCGAGCGCCACATC
>CAMPHL010000183.1 GCA_946885905.1 uncultured Pseudomonadota bacterium
GTACAACATCTACCGGCCGGTGCGGCTCGAGCCCATCAAAGCCAACCTGAGCGGGCTGCTGCCCACACGCCAGGATTGGCGCGACTCGTGGGGCGCCATTGTCCGCGGCACGGCCATCGGCTTCTTCATCGGCGCCGCAACGGGCGTCTTCCCGGTCGATTTCGGCGACGGCGTAGCCGAGGGCGCCATGCGCGTGCCGGTCGCGCTCGCCGGCACGATCGTCGGCTTCATCGCCGTGGCGCTCGCGCTCGCGATCGTGACGCTCGTGCTCTACGGGCTGGGCTTCTTCCTGTTCGCGATCGCGATCTTCGTGGTCTTCGTCGTGCTCATCTCGCTCTCGCCGGTGCTGGCGCCCATCGCGCTGATCGGGCTGGGCATCTGGTGGATGGCGCGCAGGCGCAAGTCGCCGCCGCCCCCGCCCGCGCGCGTCGAGCCCACGCTCGCCGAGTAAGATTCGCGGATGCCTACCGCCATCGTCGCAGAGGACGAGCCGATCCTGCGCACGCAGCTCGAGGGCAAGCTGCGCAAGCTCTGGCCCGAGCTCGAGATCATCGCCTCCGTGGGCGACGGCGCCGCCGCGCTCGAGGCGCTGGAGGACCGCGCCCCCGACTTCATGTTCCTCGACATCCAGATGCCGGAGATGACCGGCGTCGAGGTCGCGAGGCACGTGGGGACGCGCGCGCACGTCGTCTTCGTGACCGCCTATGACCAGTACGCCATCCAGGCCTTCGAGACCGGCGCCGTGGACTACATCCTCAAGCCCGCGACGGACGACCGGCTCGAGGTGACGATCGAGCGGCTGCGGGCGAAGCTCGACGCGCCCACCCCGCCCGCGGACATGAACGCGGTGCTGGCCGAGCTCACGCGCCAGATGTCGGCAGGCAAGCAGAAGCTGCAGTGGATCAAGGCGAGCATCGGCCAGACGCTGCGCATGATCCCGGTGGCCGACGTGCTCTTCTTCCAATCCGACGAGAAGTACACCCGCGTGGCGCTCGCCGACGGCGAGGCGCTCATCAAGACGCCCATCCGCGAGCTGCTCGACGGCCTGGACCCGGACGTCTTCTGGCAGATCCATCGCTCGACGCTGGTGAACGTGAACGCCATCGCGGGCGTCACGCGCGATTTCCGCGGCCAGGCCCACGTGAAGATCAAGGGCAGGGACGAGAGCCTGGTGGTGTCGAGGATCTACTCGCACCTGTTCAAGCAGATGTAGGGCTCGCCGGCGGGCTCGACCCGGAGGTTGAGCCGAACCTTCGCGCACCTCCCCGGGTCTTCCTAGATAATTGCCCCAGCGCTGCTCCCATTGCTCCTCCCGCCTCGTCCTTCGCGTCCGTTTGCTCCGCAGACGGGACGCGGACAGCGGGTCGGGGGCCTCGGGAGAGTGAAATGGCGATAACGGGGGACAAGTGATCTACCAGCTCGACGAGCGCAAGCCCAGCTTCGAAGGCGACTATTTCGTGGCCCCGAACGCCGCCGTGATCGGCTCGGTGGTGATGAAGAAGAACGCCAACGTGTGGTGGAGCGTCACGATCCGCGGCGACAACGACGTGATCACGCTGGGCGAGAACGTGAACATCCAGGACAACTCCGTGATCCACACCGACGGCGGGATCCAGGTGACGCTCGAGAAGAACGTAAGCGTCGGGCACCTGGTGATGCTGCACGGCTGCACCGTGCGCGAGAACTCGCTCATCGGCATCGGCGCCATCGTCCTCAATCGCGCGGTGATCGGGCGCAACTGCCTGGTGGGCGCGGGCGCCACGGTGACGGAAGGCAAGGTCATTCCCGACGGCTCGCTCGTGCTCGGCGTGAACAAGATCGTGCGCGCCCTCACGCCCGAGGAGATCGCCACCAACACGTGGATCGCCGAGCACTATGTCGAGCGGTCTCAGCGCTACCGGCAGGGACTGAAGGCGATCGGATGATCCCGCGCCGCTATCGCGGCTCGCTCGCGGTCTGGATGCTGTTGCTCGCCTACGCGAGCCTCTACCCCTTCCTTCCCCTGCGGCTGCCGGGCGCGGAGGCCATCGGCGGCTTCTTCCACGCATCGCGCATGCTGATCCGCTCCGACGTCGCGTTCAACATCGTGGCGTACGTGCCGCTGGGCATGTTCGCGTGCCTCTACTACCGCGCGAAGGGCGAGGGGCGCCGGGCGATCATGAAGGCGGCGTTGCTCGGCGCGGGGCTCAGCCTCGCGATGGAGCTCCTGCAGCTTTTCGTGCCCAACCGCCACTCGTCGTCCATCGACCTCGCCTCCAACGCCGCCGGGGCGCTCATCGGCGCGATGGCCTTCGCCGAGCCGGTCTATTCGCTCGCCACCCGGCCCATGGGGGAGCTGCGCGATTCGCTGGTGATTCCCGGCGCGTGGGGCGACGCAGGGCTGGTGCTGCTGATGCTCTGGCTGCTGGCCCAGCTCAATCCGGCACTGCCCTTCTTCGGCGCGGGCGACATCGGCGGGTACGACGTGCGCATCGAGATCGAGATCCTGCAGGCGGCGGCCGTGTCGATGGGCATCTGCGGCTTCGGCCTTTTCGCTTCGGCGCTGCTCAAGAGCGGGCATGGGAGCCTGCGCGTGACGCTCGTGCTGCTGTCGATCGCGGTGTGGCTCAAGTTCGCGGCCGCCCCGCTCCTGCTGCAGCCGCACTATCGCGCCGACTGGGTGGACGAGGCGCGCGTGGCCGGCCTGCTCCTCGGGATCCTCGCCTTCGTCCCGGCGCGCCGGATCTCGCGTCCCGGCCGGATCTACCTGGGACTCGTGCTCATCCTCGCGGGCGCTCTCTTCGCCAAGATCTTCGGCGCGTACAGTCCCGTCGAGGAGCTGGTGCGGCTCTTCCGGTGGCCGCACGGGCAGGTCGGCAGCTTCGCCACGCTCACCCGGTTCCTCCATGAGCTGTGGCCGCTCGCCGCCGTCGTGTACCAGATCGCGCTCTGGGTGCGGGAACGCCGGGCCGTCGCAGCCGAAGCCACACCCAGCGCGAGCTCGTGAACCGTCACCGCCGTAAAGCGGCTATCCCGCCGGAACGCGCCGCTCGACTGTGATCTGCTGCACCTCGACCCGGCGGTTGGGCTCGAGGCACTTCACCAGGTCTTCCTTGCGGGCGCCGTCGCATTCGACGACGGGCTCCGATTCACCCTTGCCCACCGCGACCAGCCTTCGCGGCTCGACGCCGCGCGCGACGAGGTAATCCTTCACCGCGTTCGCGCGCCGCCTGGACAGCTCGTGGTTGTAGGCTTCGCTGCCCAGCCGGTCCGTATGGCCTTCGATCGTCACGCGGTCGAACTGCGGGTTGTCCTCGAGCACCCTGGCGATCTCGTCCAGCTTGGGCTGCGGACGGCGCAGGTTCGCCTTGTCGAACTCGAAGAGCTCGCGCGCCGAAAGGCTGTAGCGCTCCATGCGCGGCGGCACGGCCGAGACCCTGGGCGACGGCGCGGCATCGGCCCGGGGCGCTTCCCGGTACACCCTCGGTGGGTCGCGGTAGACGGGAACTTCGTAGACGCGCTCGACGACCACCGGCTCGTACGGCGGGGGATACCTCCAGGCATACGCGGGGGCGGGGTAATAGCCCCAGGGCGCCAGCGGTGCGCCCAGGTAGAAGCTCCAGCCCGAGTGGTGATGGTGCCGGTGATGGCGGTGATGCCGCGGCGAGCCGGCCACGGCCTGCAGCGCCAGGCACGAAGCGACGGCCGCGACGATGGCGAGGGAGCGTTTCATGGCGTTCACCTTCGATGGAAGACCCTTGTCCAACGAACCCCGCGCGAACGCAGTTGACGCCCGTCCTCCTGGCGGACCATGACGCCGCGCGGCGACAGCTAGCCCATGAGGCGGCGGCGGAAGAGGGCGAGTGCCACGAAGAAACCCGCCAGGCCGTAGGCGGCCAGGACGGCGACGTTCAGCAGCGGCGACTCCGGCAGGCGGCCCAGCAGCAGCGGGCGCCCGAGCTCGATGGCGTGCGTGAGCGGCAGCGCGTTCGCGATCGCCTGGAGCCATCCGGGCATTCCGCGCACCGGGTAGAACACGCCGCAGAGCAGCATCATCGGCGTGAGCACCAGCGTGAACCAGTACATGAAGAAGTCGTAGGACCTCGCGAGCGCGGTCATGACGAGCCCCAGGCCCGCGAAGGTGAGGCCGATCAGGAACGCGAGCGGCAGGATGAGCACCATGGTCCACGACTGGGCGAGGCCGAGCGCGGCCGCGACCAGCAACACCGCCGTGCCCGAAAGGAAGCTCTTCGAGGCCGCCCACACCCACTCGGCGAAGACCACGTCCTCGAGGGACACCGGCGCGTTGAGGATGCCCTCCCAGGTGCGCTGCACGTGCATGCGCGCGAAGCCCGAGTAGAGCGCCTCGAACGAGGCCGACAGCATCGTCGAATAGCAGATCGTGCCGCCGGCGAGGAAGGCGATGTACTTCACGCCGTCCACCTCGGGCACCATCGCGCCGATGCCCATGCCGAAGCCCACGAGGTAGAAGAGCGGCTCGACGATGTTGCCGAGCACGCTCTCGGCGGCAAGCTTCTTCCACACGAGGTAGTTGCGGCGCCAGACCGCGACCCACGCATTCGAGATGTTCATGGCGCCGCCGATCGCGTTCACTCGCGCATCTCCCGCCCCGTGAGCTTGAGGAACAGGTCCTCCAGGTTGCCGCGCCGGTGCATGAAGCGAAGCCTCGGGAACCCGCGCAGGTTGGCGATCGCGGGCGCGGGATCGCGCAGGTAGCAGAAGGCTGTCTCGCCGTGCAGCTCGGCGCGGATCGAAAGCCGCTGGCCATGCTCGGCGAACCAGCCTTCCACCTCCTCGCCGTAGACCTCCACCACCTCCGGCTCGATGTGCTCGGCGATGAGCGCATGCGGCGGCCCTTCGGCGAGCGAGCGGCCGCGGTCGATGATCTTCAGCCGGTCGCAGAGGCGCTCGGCCTCGTCCATGAAATGCGTGGTGAGCAGGATGGTCTTGCCTTGGCGCAGCAGCAGGCGCAGGCGCTCCCACATCTGGTGGCGCGCCTGGGGATCGAGGCCCGTGGTCGGCTCGTCGAGGAAGATGAGGTCGGGATCGTTCACGAGGGCGCGCGCCAGGACGAGCCGGCGCTTCATGCCGCCCGAGAGCTCCTGGATGCGCGCGCTGGCACGCGCTTCGAGCGTGGCGAACTCGAGCAGGCGCGGCAGGCGCTCTTCCATCTGCGCGCGGCCCAGGCCGAAGTAGCGGCCATAAACCACGAGGTTTTCCCGCACGGTGAAGTCGGGGTCGAGGTTGTCCACCTGGGGCACCACGCCCACGCGGATGCGGCCCTCCCGCGCCGCTTTCGGCACGGGGTGCCCGAGGAGCGAGATCTCGCCCGCGTCGGGCGCCGTAAGGCCGAGCAGCATGCGCAGCGTCGTGGTCTTGCCCGCGCCGTTGGGCCCGAGCAGGCCGTAGCACTCGCCCTTCGCGAGCTCCAGGTCGATGCCCGAGACGACCTCGCGGCCGCCGTACGACTTGCGCATTCCACGCGCGGCGAGCACGCCTTCTCCCTTGGGAGAGGGCGCGGCGGGGGTCACTTGATCCAGCGCGCGACGATCTCGCGCAGGATATGCAGCTTCCTGTGGAAGAAGTGCTCCCCGCCCGGCACGACCGCGACCGGGACCTCGCGGGCCGAGGCCCAGGCAAGCGAGTCGGAAAGCGGGACGGTCTCGTCGAGGTCGCCGTGCACCACGAGCGTGTTCTCCCACGTGTGGCGGCCTGGCTCGCCCAGGGCCGGGTCCTCGGGATCGGGCGCATCGCCCATTCCGGCGGCCGTGATGCGCCGGAAGCCAGGCGCGACGAGCAGCAGTTGCGCGAAATCCGCCGTGGCGCTGGCGCGCGTGGCGATCGCGCCGCCGAAGGAGAAGCCCGCTAAATGCAACGGCAAGGCGGAATGTTGCGAGCGCGCCTCGTCGATCACGCGCAGCATGTCGTCGGTTTCGCCGCGTCCCTCGT